>JAPYTY010000153.1 GCA_029942065.1 Acidobacteriota bacterium
GAAACGCAGGTTCATGCGCAGGATGCGCGCCGAGCGATGCAGGCGTTCGAAGTGATCGTAGCCTCGGCGACTCGCGTTCACCAGACGGGGGAGATCATGGCACTTCAAGCAGGCCGCGTTTTCGACCGGCAAACCCTCCCCGGGGTAGGGGTGGTCCGGGGTTTGGGAGGAAATCTCAACTGCCTGGCGCCCCCGATCCGCCAGAGCACTCCTGGCGGCAACCCGTCCGGTCACGATGGAAGGCCCCAGAAAAGTTCCTTCCAGGGCAGCCTTGCCGTTGATCTGAGCCAGTCCGGTCAGTTCGCCCACGGCGTAGAGGCCCGGGATGGGACGGCTGTCTGTATCCACCACCCGGGCACCAAGATCAATGGACACTCCTCCCATGCTCTTACGAGTGATCGGGTATCCCTGAACAGCATAAAAGGGAGGCTTCTCGATTTTTTGAGGCGTATGATGGCGGATATTGATTTCCTCGGAGGGCGAGCGGTTTTCATCGAAACGCCCGAAGTCCCGATCCCTGCCCTGATCGATCATGGCGTTGTAACGATCCACCGTGGCCTCCAGCTTGTCGGAAGAAAGACCCATCGCTTCAGCCAGGCCTTCAATCGAGTCGGCTTTTTTGAGCAAACCGGGAGCCTGATCCTGAAGCACCTGCCTGGCGTTGTCCCAGCCCGTTCCGCTCATCCGGAAACTGGCCGAATCATCGAAAACAGCCCAGTAGCTCGAGGAGGTTTGATCGAGGATGGCCGGCAGGCTGTCTTTCGGGCTAGCGGACTCGTTGACAAAGCGTTCGCCCTCGGCATTGACCCAGATGGACACCGAACTGCCGCCGGAAAGACCTCGATCGGTTCCGGGATGGCCGGGGTGAGGAATACCGGTCGAGTAGTTCCATTGATGATCCATATAGTGCAAGACTCCCCCGGCTTCCTGGGCCAGCTCATGCCCTGAGCCAGTGGCGTTGAAGCCGGCACTGAAAAGAAGCCGATCGGGAGTTGTCAGATGCTTGGGCCAGTTTTGCCGAACCAACTCCAGGCTGCTCTGAAAGCCACCCGTGGCAAGGATCACGGCGGAAGCCCGATAGGAACGATGCTCGCCCGTGCGCAGGTTCTCGGTCTCGACACCGGAGATCCGCTGCTCTTCCCGAACCAGGTCGGTCACCTTGTGATTGAAGACAAACTCAACATTCGGATACTTGAGGCACTCCTGGTAAAGCGTGGTCACCAGGGCCCGTCCACCCCCCAGGGTGGAGTGTATCCGGGCCACACGGTTTCCCGGTTGCCGGCCCAGCGATCGGAATTCCAGACCCATTCCGGTCACCCAGTCGTAGATCAATTCCCTGGAGTGGTTGACGTAAAAACGCACCCACTCGGTGTTGTTGTCCTCTCCCCATTCAATGAAATCCTGATAGGCCAGCTCGGAACTGTCTTCGATGCCCTCGGCCCTCTGCATGGGCGTATCCACGATCGCAAGCACCCCACCGGAAAGCACGCCGTGTCCGCCAAAGATGGACCACATGTCGATGACCGTGACCCGAGCTCCCTGCTGGAGAGCTTCGAGTGCAGCCGAAAGGCCGGAAGGCCCGGCTCCCACGATCAAAAAATCCGTCTCCACCACCTCAGATTGAGCCGCAGGAAGAGACGTCAGGAACACCGAGGGACCCGCTGCTACAGCTACGATCACAAGGGTGATCGCCAGGAAGTACGTGCGTGATCGAATGAGCTTTTTCATGACCTCCCTCATCATTGTCTCACCACCAAGGCACAGAATTATTACCACAAAGACACAAAGTCACAAAGGAAGACAAGTTCCGGCTGGAACTCTTTGTGTCTTGGTGCCTTGGTGGTTCTTTTCTTCTCTGTGTCCCTGTGGTGAAATTTTTTCTCCGTTTCTTGGTGGTAAAGTCTGCCCGACCTTGCTGTGGGCGTACTCAGTACGCCCCTACACTTCTTACCCCAGTTGGGAGATACCTCAGAGTGGGAGGCGCCTCAGTGCGCCGATTCCGGAAGCCGCTCACAGAGCGGACACTACAACTTGGCAGAAAATCCGAAATCCGAAATCCCAAATTCGAAACCGACTCCCATCAGGGTTTCGGATTCAGGATTTCGAAATTCTTTCACAGCGTGTCTTGGCGGTGAAATCTGCCCGACCTTGCTGCGGGCGTACTCAGTACGCCCCTACACTGCCATCTCCGGCCTCGCTCCGTAGGAGCGAAAAAACTCATCTTCTCTGTGTCTCTGTGGTGGAATTTCTTCTCCGTGTCTCCGTGGTGAACCTCACCCCTGCCACAAGACGGAACGGTCAATCTGGGAGAGCGAGGTTCTTCCCGTCAGGGCCATGGCCATCTCCAGTTCGTGGCGCAGGATCTCGATGACCCGGCTGACTCCCTCCGGTCCGGCCGATGCCAGGCCGTAAAGGGTCGGACGGCCGATCATGACGGCGTTGGCCCCCAGGGCCACCGCCTTCAGTATGTCGGTTCCCCGCCGGATGCCGCTGTCGATGAGAATGGGGAAACGCCCGGCCACCTGGTCGGCAATTCGAGGAAGGGCATCGATGGTGGCGGGGACCGTGTCCAGGTTTCTCCCGCCGTGATTGGAAACGATGATCCCGGAGATCCCCTCCTGGACCGCCCGCTGGGCATCGGCCGGGTTGAGCACCCCCTTGATGAGAACGGGTACCCGGGCAAAGGAACGCACCCAGTTGATCTCCTTCCAGGTGATGGAGGGATCCAGAGTAGTACTGAAAATCGCGCCTTCCACCGACTCGGGGCGCTTGTATCCGGTCAAATGCGGCGGAAGAGCTCGAGGAGTCTGTGAACCCTGTCTCCGTCGCCGGCCGGCCCGCTGCTCCCGGTTTCGAGCTCCGGTCACCGGCGTATCCACGGTGATGCAGATGGCTTTGCAGCCGGCAGCTTCGGCCCTCTCGACAATTTCCCGGGTCAGACCCCGATCCCGGATCATGTAGAGCTGAAACCAGAGGCTCTGGGTGGCCACCCGGGCCAGTTCCTCGATGGGCTTGGAGGAGAGGGTACTGACGGCCATGATGGCCTGGGCCTGGCCGGCTCCCCTAGCCGTGGCCAGTTCCCCATCGGGGTGGCTTCGACTGTGGCCACCGCTGGGAGACACCAGAATGGGAAAGGGGATTTCCTGACCGAAAAGCCGGGTGCGGGTATCGATCCCGGACACATCCACCAGAACATTGGGCTCCAGGCGGATGCGGTCGTAGGCTTCCCGATTCCAGCGCATACTGATCTCATCTCCGGCGGCACCGGTGATGAAATCCCAGCTGGCCTGATCGAGACGCTGCTGGGCGATCTTCTTGAAATCCCATACATTCAGGGCGGCAGCCACCTCCTCTTCAAGAGGATCGGACTGCTGGGATACGGCCTCCCTGCCGGTCAGCAAAGATGTTCCGGCCAGAGCGCCCGTGGAAAGTAGCACTTCTCTTCGTGTGGTCGGCATAAGCTCTCCTTCCTAAACCAATCTCTCGGCCTAGCTGGTGGTTGACACGTGGAACGTGGAACCTGGAACGTGGAACGCGCGGGTCTTCGACCCGCGCTCTTACTTCGGCAGGGCAAACACCACCATCATATTGCTCCCGCTGGGTGCCTCCAGTTCCGGGGTATAGCGGCTGATCTGCGCCAGGGTCCCTCCCCCCACCGGTATCGCCACATACTGCCGGCCGGCCACCGAGTAGGTGACGGGATAGCCGGTAATGAGGCTTCCCAGGATGGTCTCCCACAACACCTTTCCAGTCTTGGCATCAAAAGCGCGAAAGCGGCGGTGCAGATCTCCAAAGAAGACCAGATTGCCGCCGGTGGCCAGAGTGGCACCGGCATTGGGAGCCCGCTGGCTGAATTGCCAGACCACTCGTCCGGTGGAAATATCCAGGGCTCGAAGCTCGGTCATGGGGGGATTTTCGCCTCGGTCCGGTTCCGCCATGGAAGCCTTGGCGGCGCCCTGGGAATTGGCTGGATTGGGAGTCTGATTCAGACAGGTGCGGTTGATAGGGATATAGAGCAATCCGGTGAGGGGGCTATAAGACCAGGACCACCAGCCCTTGGTATTATGGCCACAAATTCTCACCGGTTGACCAACCTCCCGACTCACCAGATTCAGGTTGATAAAGACCTCCCCTGTATTGACGTTGATGTCGCGGATGGGAAACCTCTCGATGGAGTCATAGGGGAAGGGGTGGGCCCAGAGAAACTCTCCCGTCTCCCGGTCATTGACGAACAGGCCTCCCGGTTCTCCCATACTCACCACAACCTTACGTGTTTCCTTTTTGTCGAGGACCTTGGGGTTGATCCACTTCACCGCATCGGGGTCGGGGTTGACCTCCAGGTCAATCAGGGTCCTTTCCTGGACAAAGTCGGCATCCCAGTCATCACAGGGAAGATGCTGGTAGTACCACTTGATCTCCCCGGTGTCCGGATCCATTGCCAGTGTGGAGTTGGTGTACAGCTCGCAGGGGGTTTTGTCCCCCACATCCCAGGTGCCCCGGCGGATGACTCGAGGATAGGGTGCCGGAACCGCCACTCCCCAGTAAACCAGATCCAGTTCGGGATCGTAGCTTCCCGGCAGTCCCCAGGGGGAGACATGAACTCGACGGTCGTCGGGCAGATCTCCCCAGGTCTCTCCTCCCGGCTCTGCCGCATAAGGGGCAGTGTGGGTCCGCCACACCTCCTGGCCCGTCTGAGCGTCATGGGCGGCGATGAAACAGCGAACCCCGGGATTGCGAAAGCCGCAGGAACGGCCGCTGATGACCTTGCCTTTCGCGACGATGGCACCCGATGAGTGGGTGATCCCATCCTTGTAATCGGCAATCCGGGTCTCCCAGACAAGTTCACCGCTGCGGGCGTGCAAGGCCACCAGGTAGGAATCCCAGGTGAGATGATAAATCTTGTCGTCGTAGATGGCCAGGTTTCGGGTCCGGTTGCCTTGCGGTTGAAAGTTTCTGAGATCCGAAGGCAGGTCCCGCTTGTAATTCCAGATCAGGTCTCCCGTGGTGGCATCCCAGGCCTGGATGTGATCACTGCCCGGATGAGCCACATACATGATGCCGTCGTAAACCAGCGGTCGAAGTTCCTGGGGTCCGGCGTCCATGGCCCGCATCCAGGCCAGCGTCAGCTGGCCCACGTTGCCGCTGTCGATCTGGTCCAGCGGACTGTAGCCGGTGAGATCATAGGTCCGGTGAACCATCAACCAGTCTTCAGGATCGGGATCCCGCAGCATCTCGTCGGTCACGGGTTGAAATGGCTCTTCTTCCTGAGGAGCGGAAAAGACCGCTCCTCCAAATCCCCAGAGCACCACTAAAAACCCCAAGATAATTGCTTTTTTCATATCAAGATCTCCCCTTGGTCAGCAGTGAACAATTCACCCAGTGTAGCGGCGTCGAAGTCGGTTCGCAATGGGGGAAGCCAGGAGAAGCGCGCTTCGCACGCGGAGAAACTCCTCGCCGAAGCTCGGAGTGGAGAAACGCTTCGCTTATGCTCCGCGTGGAGAACGCCACGTTTATTAATTCCGGAATCGGCACACTGAGGCGCCCCGGCCGCTGGTCTTCGACCAGCGCGTTTCACGTTCCAGGTTGGCACGATCCTGCAGCCTGTTGTAGGGGCGCACTGAGTGCGCCCCTACAACAG
>JAPYTY010000154.1 GCA_029942065.1 Acidobacteriota bacterium
CGCTTCGCGCGCGGAGAAACTCCTCGCTGACGCTCGGAGTGGAGAAACGCGTCGCCGATGCTCCGCGTGGAGAAACTTCCGGTTTCGAATTTGGGGTTTCTGATTTCGGAATTTCTGTCAGTTGTCAGCGGTCAGCCGGTCAGCTCTCAATCCCCACCTTCTTCTGAAAGGCCTTCAGTTCCTGTTGAAATTGTTCCCGATCGAGAGTCCTTTCTGTATCGCCCTGGTGCACCTTGAAAACAGATGCTTCGGCCAGAACCGCTTTGGGTGAGGGAAGTGCAGACATCTCGTTGAATGACAGGTAGCGATCGTAATTAACGCGGCGCTCGATCCCCGTACCCGCAATCTGGATAAACCCCGCATCGGAGGCGCCCAGGGTGACCTGGCAGCTTGTGAATTGGCAAAAATCGGCTATTTCATCGATTGTCATCATTGATTCCCTCAACTGCGATTTCAGCAAGCGTCATGATATTGTGCTGTCTTTCGGTTCGTATGGTCAACTATCGGATGGCGAGGAGTATCTCATGACCAAAACAGATCCTTTACTGGGGTCGCATCTGTCGATCGCCGGGGGGATTCCCCTGGCCCTGGAGCGTGCTCAGAAGGCGGGGTGCCGAGTGCTTCAGATCTTTGTGAAAAACAACAACCGTTGGGTAGGGAAGGTTATCAGCGAGGAGGAAGTCCTGACTTTCCGACGGAAATGGGAGCAGTCGAAGATCCAGGACGTGGTGGCCCACGACTGTTATCTCCTCAATCTGGCCTCTCCACGGGAAGATCTGTGGGAGCGTTCGATGGATGCACTGATCGACGAAATGGAACGCCGTGATCGGCTGGGGTTAAGTTATCTGGTGACACACCCCGGTTCCCATATGGGAATGGGAGAGGAGCAGGGAGTGAGTCGTATTGCACAGGCGATCGATCGAATTCATCAAAAAGAAGACTGGAAGGTTCGAATCGCTCTGGAGACAACGGCCGGACAGGGAACCAGCGTGGGTTATCGGTTCGAACATCTGCGCGACATTATCGGAGCGATTCATGAGCCTGACCGACTCGCTGTCTGTATGGATACCTGTCACATCTTTGCCGCCGGCTACGACATCCGGGAAGAGGAGGAGTATCAAAAGACGATGGACCGGTTTGATCAGACTGTCGGTCTGGAAAAGCTGCGTGTGTTTCACCTCAACGACAGCAAACGGGAGTGGGGAAGCCGGGTCGATCGTCATGAGCACATCGGTCGGGGCGAGATTGGAACCTCCGGGTTCGCCTGGATTCTCAATGATGAGCGTCTCACCGAAGTGCCCAAAATCCTGGAGACGCCCAAGGGGAAAACCCATCGAGAAGACAAAAGAAATCTGAAGGTGTTGAGGGCGCTTATACAGGAAGTGTAGGGGGCCACAAAGGCACAGAAAGATATTCACCACAAAGACACAAAGAAGAAATTTTTTTCTTTGTCTTAACCCTACAATCTCACCCACCACAATCGGGGCGCACGGAAAGGTCGTTGTAGCGACCGCTCTATGAGCGGTCCTCCGGAGTGTGGGAGGCTCCTCAGTGCGCCGATTCCGGAGGGTGGCTACCCTCCTTGGCAGAAAATCCGAAATCCGAAGTCCCAAATTCGAAACAGGTTACAATTTGGATTTCGGCTTTTCTTCTGATTCGGCACCTGAGGTGTCTCCCACACTCCGGACCTACCGCACCACAGCACTACTCTCCGCCTTCCCCTTTTACATTTCAGGTGGGATCGGCTAGATTTGAGGCCGGAAAGGGACGATTATGAAAATTTCAGTCAAGCTTCGAGCATCTTTGTGCCTGCCGGCGATACTCCTTCTGGCTATGGCCGCCTGCAGCAGTGGAGGGGAGTCGGATGGGCCTACAACCGTGGTGACCCTGGCCTCATCTCCTCCAGGGGGTATGTGGTATGTCGTTGGCGGAGTACTGACCGATCTGATCACGGACTCGGTGCCCCAGGTGCGGGCGATTGCCGAGGTGACCAGTGGAGCCGTGGAAAATGTGCGTCTGGTCGGGACCGGCCAGTCGGATATGGGATTTACCATTGTCAAGTTAGCCCGGCAGGGCTTCCGTGGCGATCCTCCCTTCAACCAAGCCTTTCCGGACCTTAGAATGCTCTATGCCAGTGTCGAAGTGGGAAGGCTTCACATGATGGTGTTGAAGGATTCGCCTCTCCAGGATATCTGTGAGGTGAAGGGACTCCAGGTGGCAGTGGGGCCTGCCGGACATGGCAGTATTCCCAACCTGGGGGAGATTTTTTCCGCAGGGTGCGGGTTCTCCTTCGAGGATATTACACCGGTCTATCTTCCCTACGGTCAATCCCTGACCACACTGGGAGATCAGCGAGTGGACGCCGCAGTGCTTTACGTGTCGCCCCCCGTGGCGGCCATCAGCGAGTTCGGAGCCGTTCACGACTACCGTATTCTTCCCGTTTCCCAGCAAGT
Organism: Acidobacteriota bacterium; assembly: GCA_029942065.1. GTDB lineage: Bacteria > Acidobacteriota > UBA6911 > RPQK01 > JADFOI01 > JAPYTY01. The sequence goes on from JAPYTY010000154.1 coordinate 2,454, forward strand.
CCGAGACAAGGTTGTGGCTGCTTTTCCTTACTATATCGACATCGTGGTGCCGGCCGATGCCTACCAGCAGGTCACCGAGGATGTTCCGACGGTGGGAACCGCCAACGGAGTGGTCGCCAATGCCAATATTCCCGATGAGGTGGTGTACCAGATCATCAAGGCCACCTTCGAGAATCTGGACGTCCTGCGCCGCAGCCACCCGACGCTCGAGAACTTCGGGCTGGCAAACGCCGCCGAGGGCGGACTGATTCCCTACCACCCGGGTGCCATTCGTTATTACCGAGAACAGGGTGTTTGGTTGGAACCGGAAGGATCGTCTTCTCCCCGGGAGGAAGAGGTAGCTGCTCCCACAGGGATCCCGTCAGAGTGAACAAGGCATCACCTCCCTCGGGTCCCTGGCAACTGGTCATTCGATTCCTCCTGATCGGCACCTCCGTTTTTGCCCTCTATGCCAATGCCTTCAGCGTCCTGGCCCCCAACTACAATCGCATAGTGCACTGGGGCCTGCTGGCTACCGCCACCTTCTTGATTTTCGGCAAGGATCGATCCGTCAAGAACACTCCGGGCTGGGGGGGATTCCTCCTGTCCGGTCTGGTCCTGGCTTCCAGCATCTTCATTATTCTGGACTGGCAGCTGTACATCGAGAGAACCGGACTGGTCACCGGTTGGGAGATAGTGGCAGGTTGCCTCATGACGTTGCTGGTGTTGGAGGCGACGCGCCGGACCATTGGATGGTTTCTCCCCCTTCTGGTGGTGGTTTTCATCCTGTACGGGCTGTTCGGCCAGTTTGCTCCCGGAATCTTTCTCCACAAGGGCTACTCGCTGTCGCGTCTGGTGGGCACTCTGTATATGGGAAGCAGCGGAATTTATGGCCTTCCCATGGAAATTTCCGCTACCTACGTCATCATGTTCGTTCTGTTCGGGATGCTGTTGACCCGCTCCGGAGGTGACCGCTGGTTCATCGATTTAAGCTACACCTTGACGGGCCGGTTCAGGGGCGGCCCGGCACTGACCGCCATTCTCTCCAGCGCAATCATGGGAATGCTCTCCGGTTCTCCGGTAGCCAATGTGGTCACCACCGGAAACTTCACCATACCCTTGATGAAAAAAATCGGTTTTGAGGCCCGGATGGCGGGGGCCATCTCTGCGGTGGCTTCCGCTGGAGGCATGTTCACCCCTCCTTTGATGGGAGCCGGGGCCTTCCTGATCGCCGAGTTCCTGAGCATCTCCTACGTGGAGGTGGCCAAAGCGGCCGTGCTGCCGGCCCTGATGTATTTCCTTTCGCTCATGGCGGTGGTGTACTTCACGGCCTGGCGGCAGGATCTCCGAGTGGCCTCTGACGAGCCTCTGCCCAGCCTTGTCAGGACCGTTCTCCAGTACGGGCACATGATGCCTCCCCTGATCGTTTTGGTGATACTCATCTTCAACGGCCGCAGCTTGATGTCAGCCGCCTTCTGGGCCATGGGACTGACGGTGGGACTCTCCCTGATCCGCTCCCACACCAGGATCAGCCTCTCCAAGGTGATCGAGGCTCTGGAGGAGGCCGGCAGGCAAGTCATTCCCATCGCCGTGGCCTGTGGTTCTGCCGGCATCATTGTTGGCGTCATCAGTCTGACGGGTCTGGGATTCACCCTTTCCGGGGCCCTGACCGGTCTGGCGGAAGGACAACCGTTTCTTCTGCTCCTTGTGGCCATGGGGGCCTCGCTGTGTCTGGGCATGGCCGTGCCGCCCACGGCGGTTTACATCATCCTGGCGGGTCTGACGGTTCCGGCCATGGTGGAAGCCGGATTCGAGCCGCTGGCCTCGCATTTTTTCATTTTCTTCTGCAGTACAATCGGGGCCATCACCCCTCCCGTAGCGTTGGCCGCTTACGCGGCTGCCGCTATTGCCCGTTCCGAGGTGACCGCTACCGGATTCACGGCCTTCCGTCTGGGCATTGCCGGATACCTGATCCCCTTTCTGGTCATGTATCGCCCCGAACTCATGTTGACCGGGCCATGGGGAAAAACCTTACTTTCCCTATTGGTCTCGCTGGCGATCATCCTGGCTGCCGCTTTCGGCCTGCAGGTACTGGCTTATCTGTGGGGCGTGGCGGCGAAGAGGCGCGCTTCGTGAGTTCGTTTGTTCGTTCGTACCTTGCGAAGTCCTGGGTGGGAACAAAAAACGAATCAACGATCGAAAAAACGAACAAACAAAACAACGACATCCCCAAGTGACTTTACAATCTGGTTCGGTTGAGGGAAAATTCTATTCATGACTGTAACTGTTGAAAAATCGAAAGAAAATCAAGGTCGTCAGATGTGCTCGAGTATGCGGAATTTGATGGAAATGCTGGAGTCCCATGGGAAATTCCGCCGCGTCCAGAAGGAAGTAGATCATACCTGGGAAGTCTCCTGCATCGCGCGTTGGATCTATCAGGGTCTGCGGATGGAGGATCGGTTCGCTCTGCTTTTTGAAAATATCAAGGGATCCGATATACGTGTCGCCACCCCTTTGATCGGGGCCTCGCGCCAGGTCTATGCCCTGGCCCTGGGGACCACTCCAGAAAAAATTCATGAGGTATGGCTGGAGGCTTTGCGCCATCCCATCCCTCCGAAGGTGGTGGATTCCTCGCCCCTCCATGACGTCGTGATCGAGGGAGGGGATGTGGATCTCTCCTATTTGCCGGTGCCGATCTGGACTCCCGGCAAAGACCGCAGGCCGTGTATCACGGCATGTGTCATTACCCGGGATCATGACACCGGCGTTCAGAACATGGGGACCTATCGCTGTCAGGTACAGTCGCCAAACCGGATTACCCTGAACACCAATCCCGGACGTCAGGGTTACCAGAATTACGAGTCCTATGCTCAGAAAGGCAAGCCTGCTCCGGTGGCTGTGGCTATTTGCTGTGAGCCGGCCGTGCACATGGCGACCTCGGCGGCACTGCCCAAGGGAGTGGATGAGATCACGGCAGCCGGTGGGCTGAAGGGTACACCCATTGAGATGGTCCAGGCCAAGACAGTGGATATGCTGGTTCCGGCCAGTGCCGAAATTGTGGTGGAAGGGCTCCTGGATCCTACCGGTCGAATGAAGGAAGACGGTTTTGGAGAATTCGCCGGCTACATGGGGGAAGTCGGATCTCGGCCCTTCTTTGATGTCCAGTGCATCACTCACCGAGAGGAT
>JAPYTY010000155.1 GCA_029942065.1 Acidobacteriota bacterium
ATTCTCCCGCAACTGGGCGCGACTGAAGAAACCTTTGCGCAAGAAGATCTAAAGACCCAGCGTGAAGGCCTCTTTTCAACCTTGATCCATCTCATCCTCAAACTTCTCGATTCCCGCCCTCTTGTGTTGTGGATCGACGATCTGCACCTGAGCGATGAAGGCACCCTCCTTTTACTGCGTAAACTGATGCTGCGCGGCGACATACCGCTTCTTGTGTGTGGAGCCTCCTTACCCCTTCAGGGAGATGAATCCGAAGGTGTTTCCGTTCCCCTGGAGCAGTATTTCGGCGCCTATAAAGAGGAATTGAACATCCTCAGAATTCCTCTTACACCCCTGGCCGGGGAGGACATCACCGCTCATCTGCAGTCGATCTTCCCGCAGGTACCGGTGCCGAAAAATATTGAAGAGCGGCTCGCCCAGGTCACTGGAGGAAATCCTCTGTTCGTCGGGGAGATCCTGCGCAAGCTGGTCCATGATGAAAAAATTACCCTTGCAGGCCAGGGATGGGTGCTTGGCCCTCTGGACGACGATTATCTCCCCCAGTCACTGGAGGAGATTGTAAGCGAGAAGCTGGCCCTTCTGGATGAAGAAAGCCGACAACTTCTGGAGCAGGTCTCCGCCTTTGGTGAAGATGTCTCCCTCAGCATGCTGACCGGAAGTTCCGAGGTCGCCGAGAGTAAGGTTCTGGAACTGATCGACCAGGCTGCCGCCCACGGTCTTGTGAGCGCACAGTACGAAGTGAACGATGAGACGATCCGGTTCTTGAGCAAAGGGGTGAGGGCCGTTGCCTACAGCGGGATCCAGGAAGGCCGCAGGCAACAGCTGCACGAGCAGGTGGGGACCTATCAGGAGACCCTTCATGCTCAGAACCTGATCCCCTCGACTGCCACCCTCTCCTATCACTTCCAGCTATCGGCCAATCAGAAAAAGGCCGGGCTTTACCGAGAGTTGACCCAGGCCGGCAACGAACGTGTTTTCAACGCAGGCGAGGCCGTCCAGTACACCGGAGAGAAGGTAAGGGATCCCAGTCAGGAGACCTTGAAGCTGCGTATTCTGGATCCCCTAGATCGCGCGACCGTGACCCAGATTCCGGAGGTCATCGAGATGCTCGTCACCGTCGTCGAAGCAGGAAACCCGGCATCAACCGAGACTCAGGCCTCCAGCATCCAAAAAATCAAGGAGAGACTCGATGCGGTGCTCCAAAGCGGAGAACAACTCCACATCACCCATTCCGAGAACACACTGCTGGTCAATGGGGAACCAATGGACGCGGTCAAACATGGGGAGACAGCCGACTCCTTCATCAAACTGCTGATTCGTTCTCAGCTTCGCGGCATCGGCTTCTTCCAGGGGGTTTCCGAGCAGGAAGTATCGGCGATGCTGAAGGGTCTGGGCGAAATAAGCGACAGCCGGATCCCCTGGGGATACTGGCAAGGATTTACCCTGGACCATGATTTGCACCATGTTGAGTTCAAGCAGATGAGTTACTCCAGCCGGGCAGGGGTTGCGGAAGGCCCGACCCTGACGGAGCCGCCGCCCAGTGGTGTCGAGAGAGCGCCCGATGACCCGCCCGCTGCACAACAGCGTTCCGGACGAGATCCGGAGCCGGATCGGAAGGAGCAGGACCCCGGGCCGATAGCCTTTGAGGAAGTTCCTGAGGAGCCTCTACGTGTGGTTGAAGCCAGGCCTGTGGAAACCGCCCCTGCCGGTGCTCCAGTTTTGAGAATTTCCTCGAAGGAACTACCTCTGACCGATGCCTTTCTTGATTCGGCGGCGGCCACCCTGGGCGATCTCTTCCTCAGGGGTGAAGATGAGGAAGCCGGCCGGATGATTGACCGCTTGTTCCAGAGACTTTCCCTTCAGGATCTGCCGATTCGCAGCAAGGTTGTTCAGATTTGGCAGAATTTGCAGAAAGATTCCAGTTTCATCTCTCAACCTCGGTTCGTCGATCTGGCAACCAGTCAGCTTTTACAGGCTCTGGTAGAGGAGAAGAATCCCGGACTCCTCCAAGACATAAGCGAATGGCTTTCAAAAACGGCGACTCACTTCATTCAGTTGGGCGAGTATGCTCGAGCCGGGCGAATTTTGATGCATTTGCGGAAGCATCAACCTCCGGAACAGGAGCTCAGTTCATCCCGGACCAGCCCAGATCAGCCAACCCTGCTGGAGAAGCTGGACCCGAAACTGGAACGCCTTTTAGTGGAGGATCTGAAATCGCAGGAACCCAGCCGGTTCCAGGAAGCCCATCAGTTGCTGGCCGGATTGGGCCCTGTCGTGGTACCCCTTCTGGTGGGAATTCTGAAGCAGGAAGAAGATCCGCGTTTGAGACAGATCACCTGCCAGCTGCTTGTGGAATCGGGACCGGAGGCCAGTCGTCTTCTCAAGCGTGAACTCGTCCTTGAGAGCATGCCGGAACAGCGGATCAGGATTCTGGAGGTGATCGACTCCATTACCCACGATCTGAAGCGAGAGTTGACCTACGCGATTGAAGACAACAATCCCAGAGTTCGCCGAGCCGCCTTTCAGCTTTTGGAACGTCTCCAGGACCCGCGCAGCACCTCTTTGTTGGTCGATTATGCTCAACACCAGAACTCGGCCATAGCTCTGGCCGCCATTGATTCCCTGGCAAAGAGCAACCCTGCCCGGGCCGTCGAGGCTCTCCTGACTCTGATTGATTCGACCCGGGAGACTGAGCATTTGATTGCCTGCTGCCGTGCTCTTGGAAAAATCGGGGATCCAGCCGGCATTGAACCCTTGAGCAAAATTCTGAAGCCAGTAGGTATTTTTTCGTTTGGTAAAACCAGGAGTCCCCAGCTTCGTGCCACGGCCGCCTTCGCCTTGTCCCAGGTATCAGACCCCCGCGTCTCGGAGGTACTGGCCCGCTACGTGGATGACCCGGATCGGAGGGTCAGACAAACCGCACAGGATTTCGTGGCTGGGTAGTGAAGTGGTGCTTTAGAGGAACGATGCTCAGGTGGCTCGTACCGGCGTCGGGTGGCGGGAAGAACCCTGGGTTCCCACGGTCGAAATGTTCTAGCCGCTGGTCTTCGACCAGCGCGTTTCACGTTTCAGGTTCCACGTTCCGGATCGGCTCGGTCTTGCAACCTATTCTAGGGGCGCACTGAGTTGCGCCCACAGCAAGGACTGTGAAGCCAAGAAGCACCTCAGGTGCGCCCTCTGCCTTCTATCTTCTTCTTCAGGCCTTGACTTCCGCCTTGGACTCAGCGGTTTCGGCCTTCTCCAGGAGCTTCATGACAAAGCGCTGTTTTTCATTTCGCTTGTGGGCACCACGCAGGATGGCGATCAATTCGGCAACCACACTCACCGCAATTTCCTCGGGTGTTTCCGAGCCGATCTCGATTCCGATGGGAGCGTAAAGACGGGACAGGGCTTCGGGAGAAACCCCTTTTTCCAGCAGTTTTTGGACGATGATCTGGGTCTTGCGGCGGCTTCCGATCATCCCGATGTAGCAGGCCGGAGTCTGAAGTGCCTGCTCCAAAACCGCCTGGTCATGGGTGTGGCCCCTGGTGGCGATCAAGATGAAACTGGTCTGAGATACGGTCACGGTATCCAATCCGGTCTCGAAGGGCGCCACCACGATCTCCTCGGCTTCGGGAAAGCGCTCCCCATTGGCAAAAGATTCCCGGTCATCTACGACGGCCAGCTTGAAACCGACTCGATGAGCCGCCTCCGCCACCATTTGCCCGATGTGACCTGCCCCCATCAAGATCAGCTTGGGGTCCGGAAGTATCGGTTCCACGAAGACCTCCACCGTTCCCCCACAGGTGAGCCCTTCCTCGGCTGCGTCTTTTTGAGTCAGCTGATACTTCAGGAGCGAAGCTTCTCCGGATCTCATGACGCGTCCGGCTTCTTTTATGACTTCGGCCTCGGTTTGACCGCCTCCAACCGATCCAATGGTCGAGCCATCCTCCGAGATCAGCATCTTGGCGAAGTCTCTGCGGGGGGTACTCCCGTGACGCCGGACAATGGTGGCCAGGGCGGCCCTGCTCCCGTGAAGCCTCACCCGCACGATCTCTTCATAGATATCCATTGCGTTTTATTCTGCCGAAACGGAATGCAGCAAGTCAATGTTCCAGCTGCCGTTCACTGTGGTGAGTGCCACAGCCACAGGTTATAATGCCTTCGGTCCGGAGCGCTGGTCTTTGGGTCCTGAAGGGAAGAGAACATGAACCTTTTTCAGTCCATCGTCGGGGAACTGGAGTACTACACCTGGGTTTTTGGGCCTCGCGTAGGCGGGGAATCGATTCCCCTCATCGTGATCGCCCTGCTGGGAACCGGGCTGTTCCTCACCCTTCGATTGGCGTTTTTGCAGTTCCGCCGGCTGGGACACGGGTTTGCCGTCACCTCGGGCAAATATGACGACCCCACCACGCCCGGGGACGTCTCCCATTTTCGGGCCCTGACGACCGCTCTTTCCGCCACCGTCGGCATTGGCAATATCGCCGGCGTTGCCCTCGCCATCCACTTTGGAGGACCCGGAGCCTTGTTCTGGATGTGGATGACGGCTCTGCTGGGAATGGTCACCAAATACACCGAGGTGACCCTGTCCATGCACTATCGGACGATTGAGAGCCCCGATGAGGTGGGACACGGCCGCTTCGGAACCGTTTCGGGCGGTCCCATGTACTACATTGAAAAAGGCCTCGGCCCGGCCTGGAAGCCGCTGGCCCTGTTCTTTGCCTTTGCCATGATCATCACCTCCTTTTTCACCGGCAATGGAATTCAGGCCAACACCGTGGCCGACGTGCTGGCCACCGATCTGGGCATTCCTCCCTGGATCACAGGAATGGTGAGCGCGGCTCTGGTGTTTGCCGTGATTGTGGGCGGAATCACCCGAATCGGCAGGGTCACCAGCATTCTGGCTCCGCTCATGGCGATTATCTATTGTTTCACCGCACTGGTTATCCTGCTCTTCAATTATGACCAGGTGGTCCCCTCCCTGGGGTTGATCTTCCGGGAGGCGTTTCAACCCACCGCAGGGGTGGCCGGTACGGGTGCCGGCTTGTTCGTCACTTCCATGATGTGGGGGGTTCGCCGGGGTCTTTTCTCGAACGAGTCGGGTATGGGCTCAGCTCCGATCGCCCACGCCGCAGCCAAGACCGACGAACCCGTCTCCGAAGGCGTCGTCGCCTTGCTGGGGCCCTTTATCGACACCCTTGTGATCTGTTCCATGACAGGGCTGGTTATTCTCACGACGGGCGTCTGGAATGAGAGGGTTCCCACCGAGCTGGACCTCTTCTCCGGAGATATCAGCTACCTGGTGGAAACCGCGGACGGTATATCCTCGGCCCCGGCCCCCGAGAACATCCGGGTGGAAGCAGGCCGTCCGGTGGTCGTCGAAGGGGAGGCAGGCCTGGCCTGGCATGACGTGAGAGTGGATGAATTTTTCATCGACGCCGCCCAGGAGCAACCCTTCACCGGCAGGATTGTACCTGCCGAGCAGAGTGCCGAGGCTGCCGATGGAACCTCCTATGAAACTCTCTATGGACCGGCCATTGAAAACGGCGCTCCTCTGACGGCTCTGGCCTTTCAAAGAGGTCTTTCCCCGTTGGGCTCCTGGGGTGGTCATGTGGTGCTTTTGAGCGTA
>JAPYTY010000156.1 GCA_029942065.1 Acidobacteriota bacterium
GGTAGGAGAAGCGCGCTTCGCGCCTAGAGAAACGCCTCGTTGAACCTCGGCGTGGAGAAACTCCTCGCTGAGGCTCGGAGTGGAGAACAAGAAAAGTTCAAGTTTTGACAATTCGGATTTGGGACTTCGGATTTTGGATTTTCTGCCAGGTTGTAGCGGCCGCTCTATGAGCGGCTATCCGGAATCTGCGCGGGACTTTTCCTTCTTTTTTGTGAAACGTGGAACCTGAAACGTGCAACGCGCTGGTCGAAAACCAGCGTCTGAGGCGCCTCCCACACTCCGGACTCTTCATTCTGTCTTCTTTCTGTGGTTTCCGTCATCCTGACCTGATAATTTAGCTCCGTATGATTGCCCATTTGAAGGGTCTGTTGGTCGAGAAAACGGCAGATCGATTGGTGGTGGAGGTCAACGATATTGGCTACGAGGTCGTGATCCCGTTCTCCACTTATTACGAGCTTGGGGAGGTCGGAGATACCGTCAGTCTTCGTATCTATACTCATGTAAAAGAAGACGTTTTGAGACTTTACGGCTTCCTGACAGAAAAGGAGAAGAAGCTCTTCACCCAGCTCATTCAGGTTTCCGGAATTGGTCCCAAGCTGGGGATCACGATCCTGTCAGGATTACCGGTTGATGAATTTGCTCAGGCACTCCTGGACAACGACGTGACCCGACTGCACGGCATTCCCGGCGTGGGGAAGAAAACAGCCGAGCGTCTGGTGCTGGAAATGAAGGACAAGGTTCAGGACTGGATTCCCGAACTGGAGGATCGCCCGGTTCCTGGTGGTTCGGGATCGGTGCAGGCCGATGTGGTGTCGGCCCTGGTCAATCTGGGCTACGCAAAGAGCACGGCCGAACGGGCCGTGGCCAAGGCCAGGGATGATGGATCGATCGACACCTTTGAGACGCTGTTAAAGGGATCTTTGAGGAAGGTGAGGGGGAAGTAGAAACGATATGGAAGAGACGGAATCTGCGGTACGGTTCATGGATCCGTCCCATCGGGATGAGGAAAGCACCTTTGAAAATAGCCTGCGGCCTCGTCTGCTTCAGGATTTTATCGGCCAGGTGAGGCTCAAGGAGAGCATCAAAATCGCTATTGATGCAGCTCGGGGGCGTCATGAAGCTCTGGATCATGTGTTGTTGTTTGGTCCTCCGGGCCTGGGAAAGACTACCCTGGCGCATATCATCTCCAATGAACTGAATGTGAATTTACGTTCCACTTCAGGTCCTACCATTGAAAAACGAGGGGATGTAGCCGCGATATTGACGAATCTCGAGGAAAATGAAGTTCTCTTCATCGATGAGATTCATCGGTTACATCCTTCCATCGAGGAAATACTCTATCCGGCCATGGAGGATTTTCAGATCGATATCATTATCGGGGAAGGACCGGGAGCCCGTTCCGTCAAGATTGACATACCCCGGTTCACACTGGTGGGAGCGACGACCCGGACGGGCTTGTTGACCTCGCCTCTCAGAGGCCGCTTCGGGATCACTCAACGACTGGACTTTTACGATGAAGAGAGTATCGCCACGATTGTCCGCCGATCAGCAGGTATCCTGGATGTGGAGATCGACGAAAAGGGAACCCTGGAAATTGCCCGCAGAAGTCGCGGCACACCTCGAATCTCCAATCGTCTCCTGCGCCGTGTCCGGGACTTTGCCCAGGTGCGGGCCGAGGGAAAAATCGATTATCAGGTCGCCTGTGACGGATTGGATCTGGCCAATGTCGATAGTTTCGGATTCGATGAAATCGATCGAAAGCTGCTCCTGACGATCATTGAAAAATTCGGGGGTGGGCCGGTGGGCGTCAACACCATTTCTGCGGCCATCAGCGAAGAAAAGGACGCCATCGAAGATATCTATGAACCCTATTTGATCCAGATCGGATTTCTCAACCGCACGCCCCGGGGCAGGATGGTCACTCGCCTGGCCTACGAGCATTTTGGAATCAACCCTCAATCCAGGTCGCAAAAGGGATTATTCCCTTAGAATGTTCTTTCGTGCATGGGCGCTTTTTCGCATTCGTGCGGGATAGCCAGTCGAGACTGGTCGAGTACAAGAAATTCGTCACAGCTGCAGGGAATCCTCTCTAACTGCACGACTGCACGACTGCACGACTGCACGACTGCACGACTGCACGACTGCACGTTTTCTGGCACCTCCTTCCTGACCGGTATATTCTAGGAGTCATGGTTCGACGGATCCGCATTACGCCTGCTATCCCCAATTTGTCTCCTCTTTTGAAGGCATCCCCGTTTGTGTACCCGTCCGGGAGGAAGATGGCTTCCAGTTGGGTCCAGAGGCGGTTGAACAGAAACAGAGCCGGCAAACCCGTGCCCTTGTGCTCAATTCTCCCGCCAACCCGACCGGGGCGGTTACCGGGCCGGAGCGAATGAAAGAGCTGGTCCGGATTTCCGAGGGCAAGGGCGTGATTGTCTCCGACGAGGTGTACCACGGTCTGGAGTATGACGGTGAGTCACATTCGATTCTGGAGTATTCTCCCGATGCCATTGTCATCAACGGGTTTTCGAAGCTCTTTGCCATGACCGGCTGGCGTCTGGGGTACGCTATCTTGCCCGGGTCTCTGATCCGACCGATTCAGAAGCTCCAGCAAAACCTGTTCATTTCCGCCCCCGATTTCGCTCAGGTTGCGGCCATTGCCGCCCTCACCCGAACGGAGGATGAGATCCTACGACGACGAAAAATTTTCGACCGGAGATGCCGGTTGGTGCTCGAACGGTTGAAACAGATGGGACTTCAGATTCTGGCGGAGCCCGCCGGGGCCTTTTATGTTTTTGTCAACATCAAGCGCTGGAACGACAGTTCTCTCGACTTCGCCTTTCGCCTTCTGGAAAACGCAGGAGTGGCCGTGACGCCCGGAATCGACTTCGGGAATCAAGGGGAAGGCTTTATCCGAATTTCGTATGCCAACTCAGAAGAGAAGATCAAGGAGGGATTGGACCGCCTTGACAACTTTCTCCATGCAGAGGAAAGGATGTAGGGGGTCTTCGTTTTGGGAGGATTCATGCATAATAGGGGCCAGGAGCGTTCAGGGTGATTGAAATGGCAAAGAGCTGGTTGAGTTTCTACGATGAGCAGGTTCCCCACACCCTCGAGTATTCCGACCAGATTCTTTATCAGTCGCTACAGGAAGCGGTCCGGAAGAATCCCGATGGGATTGCCACAATTTTCGTGGGTGCCAAAATCCGATACCGGGAGCTGGGTCGTCTGGTGGATCGTTTTGCCGGTGCTCTGGCCGATCTGGGGGTTCAAAAAGGAGACCGTGTCGCTTTGATTCTCCCCAACATCCCTGCCTACCCCATTGCCCATTTCGCCGTTATGAAACTGGGCGGAGTTCTGGTGCCAACCAATCCGCTTTACGTGGAGAGAGAGCTTGAGTATCAGCTCAATGATTCAGGGGCGGAAACCGTGGTCATTCTGGATCAACTCTATCCGAGGCTGAAGCAGGTGAAAGGCCGAACTCCTGTCAAAAGGACCATCCTGACAAAGATTCAGGACTTTTTGCCCAGGATTCTGGGGCTCTTGTATGGCTGGAAAAACAAGTCGCCGGTGAATCTCTCCCAGGAAAAAGATGTACATGAGTATAGCCAGCTGGTCCGAAAGGCCCGCCCCTCAGCTCCCGAAGTGGAGGTCCTCCCCGATGATACCGCGATACTTCTTTACACCGGCGGGACCACCGGAGTATCCAAGGGGGCCGTACTCACTCATCGCAATCTGTCGGTGAATGTCCGTCAAACACGCAGCTGGCTCTGGAGTATCCAGGAGGGGAAGGAGATCTTCTTGTGTGTTCTTCCCTTTTTTCACAGCTACGGGATGACCACGGCGTTGCACCTGTCCACGCTGACCCAATCGACGATGCTGCTGGCTCCCCGCTTTGAACTGGCGGACGTGGTGAAGCAGATCAAGAAACACCATCCCACAATCTTCTGTGCAGTTCCCTCCATGTACAACGCCATCAATCGATATCCGGGTATTTCCGACTCGGATGTGGCGTCCATCCGACTCTGCATCAGCGGGGGGGCGGCCTTGCCGGCTGCGGTACAGGAAAAATTTGAAGCGCTCACCGGAGGTAAACTGGTTGAAGGTTATGGTCTTTCGGAAACCTCTCCGGTGGCCCTGGTCAATCCGACCCACGGGCATCGTAAAAGCGGCACCATCGGAGTACCCATCCCCGATACCGAAGCGCGAGTGGTCGATCCCGAAAGCGGGGAAGTCCTTCCGGCCCAGGAGGTTGGAGAACTGGCGATTCGAGGACCGCAGGTCATGAGCGGGTACTGGAATATGCCGCAGGAGACGGAACAGGTTTTGCGCCAGGGATGGCTTCACACGGGGGATTTGGCCGTCATGGATGAAGAGGGATTTTTTGCCATTGTGGATCGCAAAAAGGATCTCATCATCAGCGCCGGCATGAACATTTACCCCCGGGAAGTAGAAGAGGTGCTGCACCAGCACCCCAAAGTAGTTGAAGCAGCAGTTTTGGGAATTCCCAGCGCAGTCCGCGAAGAGATCGCCAAGGCCTATATCGTGGTCGAGGAGGGCGAAGAACTGACCAAGCAGGAAATTATCCAGTTTTGCCGCGACAAACTGGCCAGGTACAAGGTTCCCAAAAAAATCGAGATCGTTGAGGAATTGCCCAAAAGCGCTCTTGGCAAGGTCCTCAAGCGTGTTCTCAAGGACCAGGCCTCGGATTCTCCCTGACACGGCTGATCCCCAGCCTAAAAAAAATGTTTGCAGACTGTTGGTTTGGCGCCTCCTTGATGTCGGAGGAGGCCCTTAAAATACCCCTGGGTGATGTAGCCGTGATCAAATCGGATGAAGCTGAACCAGGGAAGAGACCGTGGCAAGTCTTCGACCAGGAAATTTTTCCCTATCTGACCGTTGAACGGTTGTTTGGGGATTTGCAGTCGTTACGACGCGATGGGCGATTCTGGCAAGCCTACTGCCCGATCCACCAGGACCAACAGGGCGCTTTCTCCATCGACCCGCAGACGCTGGAGTGGAACTGTTTTCTGGGATGCGGAGGCGGGGGCCCCGTGCAGTATCTCCAGAGTGTTCGTGGGCTTTCCTGGATGGATGCCGCCATGGAATTGGCCCGGCTGGGTGGAGTCGATCCCGGAATTCTGGAGCCCTGGGGGCGGGTTTGGACCGAACAGGACTTTGCCCTGCACGATCAACTGGAGCGCCGGTCCAGCCTGCTCGGAATTTTCATGGCCTATGCTCGATCGATTTACCACTCTCCTGCCAGCCGAACTCTCCGCAGTGAACTGGTGGATCGCTACGGTTTTTCACAAAAAACTGTGGGGGAATTGGATCTGGGTCTTTACACCGCTCCGGAAGACGTGTGGCATTCCTTGAAAAAAACGGGCCGAGAGCTCGAGGAAGTGCGTGAGTGGGGTCTTTTTGAAACCCAATGGACGGGCTGCATTCTCGGTGCCTGGAAGGACCTGCGCGGTCGAATCATCAATCTCTGGGGTTGGCAGCCAAGAGAAGCCCTGGGAGAGGCCGCCCGATTTGTAGGGCACGTGTTGTTTCCCGAGGAGGATGTCCTG
>JAPYTY010000157.1 GCA_029942065.1 Acidobacteriota bacterium
GGACTACTATCAGTTCCGAATTGACCACAGCTTCTCCGATTCCGACTCCATTTATGGGCGCTTCACCTACGAGGACTCCTCCCAGAATCGTATCGCCGAACAGATGGATTCGTGGAAGACTCGCGATCTTGCCGAAAATAGATTTCTGACCATTGAGCATCAACATGTTTTTTCAGCCAGCTTCCTGAACACCTTTCGTTTTGGATACGGTCGGCGTCGTACCGGTGAGAATGCCTTTGAAGACTGTTCTTCCTGTGACTCCAGTCTTAAATTTGTTCCCGACGAGTTCTGGCAAGCCCCCCTGGGAGCCGACCCGGCTCAGGGTCGGATTCAGATTCCAGATATCTCAGCTCCAGGCATTGGAGCGCAACACAACGGAGCGGGCTGGTTGGATTCCCTGACCGATAACTTCAATTACATGGACGACATGATTTACAATCGGGGCGCTCATGCCCTGAAAATGGGGTTCAGCTTGTGGCGCATCCATACAGGCGGCGAAAACCCGTCCCGCCCCGGCGGGATTTTTGAGTTCGATAGTTTGACACATTTCCTGCAAGATGACCCTAGTGTCTTTCGTGGGGGGATCCTGCCCGGTATCGACGCCGCACGGGAGCTCCAGATGGACATCATCGGATGGTATATTCAGGATGATTGGCAAATCACATCCAATCTCACCGCCAACCTGGGCGTCCGCCACGAGTTTTACACCGTGCCCATTGAAGTGGACGGTAAAATTTCCAATTTAATTTCTCCACTGACCGACACCGAAGTCACCGTCCTGGGCACCCGGGGAGACGCATGGTTTAAAAATCCCTCCCTGGCAAGCATCATGCCTCGAATCGGCCTGGCCTGGGATCCCACCGGATCGGGAAAAACCTCCATCCGAGCGGGTGCCGGACTCTTTTACAATCACATCCAACCGGACGTCTTTCGGCGGGCCCTCTTTCGCAGCACTCCCTTCATGAAGGAGACCAACCTGCGAGGAGGTGGTTTTCCCTTCGTTGGAATCTTCGACGCGGTGGTCAACGGAGGACTTGCAAATGAGGACATGCAGCCTTTTGATTACAACATGCAAAATCCTCATATGTACCAGTGGAATCTGAACCTCCAGCAGGAGATCCTTCCCGGAATGGCAGCCTCAATCGGCTATGTCGGCAATCGAGGTGTCAACCAGATGATCCAGACCTGTGTCAATAGCGCTACCGCAGCCAATGTCGACGGTCGCCTGGTGGCACAGACTTCTAAGAGGCCTAACCAGGCCCCGGCCTTTAGTGGATTGTGCTTACTTCAGCAGCAGGCGTCTTCCTATGCCTCGCACCATGGCCTGCAGCTGGGACTGGAGCGTCGCTTTCTCGATGGTTTCCAGCTACAAGTGTCGTACACCTTCTCCAGCACGATCAATGAAGCGTCCCAGGTCAATGGCCTCTATGGAAACGACGGGAATGGCGTCAGCTACTACCCGGATCCGTCTCTGTACCGGGGCTTGGCCGCCTATCACGTGGCCAATGTCTTTAGCACCAGCGGCGTCTGGCAGCTTCCCTTTGCCAACAACCTGGATGGCGTTGCCGGAGGTATTCTGGGCGGCTGGCAGCTCAGCGGTATTATGAGTCTGGCTGATGGGCCACCCACAACCCTGGAAGTGACGAGACCCAGGGGCCTGGCCGCTACCCTCAACGGTCGATCCCAGAAACCCGATCTGGTTCCGGGTCGCGACCACAATCCTGTCCTGGGAGGTCCCGATCGGTACTTCGATCGTTCAGCCTTTACAACCCCTCCTAAAAACCATATCGGCAATGTGGGACGGAGCACCTTGATCGCACCCGGCGTGGCCAATGTGGACTTATCTTTCACCAAGAACACGGCAGTCGGGGAGTCTGTCAATCTGCAGTTTCGGGCCGAATTTTTCAACATCTTCAACCGTGCCAACTTCGCTTTGCCCAATGAACGAATCACCAGCGGCAGCTGGGGCCGAATTGACCGGACAACCCTCACCAGTCGCCAAGTTCAATTTGGTCTCCGAATCGAGTTCTAAAGAGACCGGTTGACCGTTTAGAACCCCAGGGAGGGCAATGCCCTCCCTGGGGTTTTTTCGTTTCGGATTAATTCCAAACTCCGTGTAGCGGCCGCTCTGTGAGCGGCCTTTTTTTACATCGCGCCCTACAGGGCTCCTTTGATTGAGGACGCCTTCAATACTGGGCCTCACGCCCCAGGCTATTTCACACAGCCCTTTCAGGGCTTCAGAGTATCCGGAAGCCGCTCAAGAGCAGGCCATCTGACAGGAACAGCGAGGTCTAGCAACCTTTTGTAGGGGCGCACTGAGTGCGCCCACAGCAAGGTCTGGAAGGTTAAGCCCAGCACTCGTCACAGGAAGTCTCAGCTCCCGATTAATCCGGATGGCTTGATCAGGGCGCACCAGGTGTGCCCTGATCAAGCCATTGATAAAGATTGTCTTGTGGGCGTACGCAGTACGCCCCTATACTTCCATCTCAGTGAAGGAGACAATTCAAGGAGGGTGAGAGACGCCGTCAAACAGGAAATCCGAATTCCTAAATCCGAATCCAGTAGCGGCCGCTCTATGAGCGGCTTCCGGAATCGGCGCCGGACTTAGTTCTTTCTTTCGTGAAACGTGGACCCTAGACCGTGAAACGCGCTGGTCAAAGACCAGCGTCCGAGGCGCCTCCCACATTCCAGAAGGCCAGAAGCCTGGAGGTCACACCCCTCACTGATTGACCCTCCCCCACCACATTCCCTCTTGACTAACCTCCTTTGGGCATCTATCTTAGGCTCATTAGAGGTAATCCAGCCGAGAATCAGTTCGGTCCGAATTTAAAACTGCAAAGGAGGGTAGATACCTTGAGCTTAGATCGCCGAAACTTTCTCCTGACCCTTGCCGCAACCGGGGGAATCCTCTTGAGTGCCAGACCGCTGCGCGGTCTTCCCATCCCTCAGCAGGATGACCTTCCCGCCGGTACCAACCCGGGTGACTGGCCATTGACGGGCTGCAACTTGCGGCAAACCCGATCCAATATTCATGAAACGATCATCGGTCCCCACAACGTCAGCCGCTTGAAAGTGAAGTGGAGCTTCGATGGCTACAGCAACTTCAACCAGAGCACCCCAATCGTGGTCGGCACCACCCTCTACTTTACAGCCTGGGATGGGTACGTCTACGCCCTTGATACCGCTTCCGGGTCGCTGAGATGGAAGTTCAACGCCTGGGAGGGCCTGCAACCCAATACCCCCGAAAACTTCCGGGAGGATGTCAACATCGACCCCCTGGGGGAGATGCGCGGCTGTCCGGCCTACGGGAATGGAAGGATCTTTGTCGGGGCCGGAACCGGCAAGGTTCACTGCCTGGAGGCAGCCACGGGAAAGGAAATTTGGCAGACCCTGCTCGATCCTCGTTCCGGAATTACCCGGACTCGGGTCAACTCCGATGCCGTTTTCCACGACAACAAGGTGTACCTGGGCGTTTCCACTTCGGCAGGCGATGGCGAAGCCTTCTGTCTGGATGCCGAGACCGGTGCCATCCGCTGGCGCTTCGACGTGGTTCCCGATCCCAACGCCCTGGCGGGAGGCTCGATCTGGTCGGCCGCAGCCATTGATACGGAATACGGCGTGGTCTACAACGCCACGGGCAGCCTGAAAGGGCACGCACCCGGCCCCATGCTATTCAGCGAAAGCATCATTGCCAATGATCAGGAGTCGGGCGAACTCCTCTGGTATGACCAGCTGCGAGCCAGCGATCCCTTCGATCTGGACTACAGCTGCCACCCCATGCTCTTTGAAGCCACTCATCCGGAGCGGGCGGCGGCCCGGCGGCGCTGTGTGGGCGCCGGCAGCAAGACCGGGTTCCACACCTTTGACCGGGATACCGGCGAGCACCTTTGGACAACCGGCGTCACCAACGGAGGACCCTCGCTCAACAGCACGGCCTTTGACCGCGACAAAGTTTTTGTGGTGAACAACTCGGCGGCCAATCATCGTCTGATTGCCCAGTCGGCCACGGTCGCCCTGCACGCCTACACAGGAGAGATCCTGTGGTGGACCCCCAATGCCTCCGCCGGCCAGGGAGCGGCTGCAGCTGCCAATGACCTTTTTTATCAGGGATTGCGGGACGGCAGTTTTCAGGCACTGGATGTCGAAACGGGAGAGCCGTTGTGGACCCATCAACTGCCGGCGTCTCGAAGGGGCGGCATCACCATCGCCAATGGCGCCGTCTACACCAGTTGCGGCGTCCAGAACCGGGGACCTCATTCTCTTTTTGCATTCACCATCGACGGAGTATAGGGAGCGAACATGTCACACAAACGAATTGATCGTCGAGATTTTCTACTGGCTTCATCGGGACTTTACCTGGCTGCCAGTCAACTGCAGGCCCAAACCATCGTTCATGAGGTGAAGATCGTGTTGAACTACGATCGGGGCCTCTGGTACTACGACCCGGTGGGCCTGTACATCGAGCCGGGAGATACGGTCCGCTGGCAGGCTCTGCGCTGGACCCCCACCGTGACCGCTTTTCATCCGGACATTGACAATCATGAGCTCAGAATTCCCGAAGGAGCCGAACCCTTCGATTCGGGAATGCTGGCGACCATGCAGACCTGGGATTGGACCTTCAACGTGGCAGGAACCTACGACTACTACAGCAAACACCATGAAGTGGTGGGTTGTATCGGCCGGATCGTGGTGGGCTCGCCGGGCGGCCCCGCTGAAAATCCTCCCCGCTACGGAGGTTCCGAAGGCCGGAATCCCATCTATCGGCTGGGCATGCGGATTTTCAACATCCTGGACTCCAAAGAAATCGCCGAGAAGAGGACCGTCCCCTTCCCCGTCGATCAACTGGCCCGGGGACGCTACCGCCGTCTGCACGGAACGAAATACTGATTGATTCTCCGGGAGGTAGGAAGCGGCACCCAATCAGAAGGCCGCTCACAGAGCGGCCGCTACAAGATCCTGCTACCTTATCCCGGACTTGATTTCAGAAGGGAGTCCATCCATGAGTTCCACAATATTTTCACCAACCCGTTTCATCCTATCAGCAGGTCTTCTTATCACCTTCACCCAATGCTCTTCTCCGATCCCAGAAGCCCTGGCACCGGACCTGATCCTGCACAACGCAAAAATCGTGACGGTCGACGGAGACTTTTCAGTAGCTCAGGCCGTGGCAATCAAAAACGGCCGTTTCCTGGCCATCGGGTCCGATAGCGATATCGTCCCCCTGGCGGGGCCGACCACCGAGACCATGGATCTGGAAGGAAAAACCGTCATGCCGGGACTGCATGATTCTCATATTCATCTGGCCCAGCGGGTGGGTGAGCCTGCCGAACCACTGATCGGGAAATTGAGTCAATCCCGGTCGATTGCGGAAATCGTGGATGTGGTTCGCCAGAAGGTGGAAAAAACCGAGCCGGGAAAGCTGGTCTGGCTCCTGCGAGGACCCCGACCGAATCAAATTGCCGAGAAACGCTGGCCCAACCGAAACGACTTTGATCCGATTTCTCCGGACAACCCCGTCATCGTGACCTTCGCCGGCGACTATGTGAATGTGGCCAATAG
>JAPYTY010000158.1 GCA_029942065.1 Acidobacteriota bacterium
ACTATATCCTCTCTAGTACTCGCCACAAATCTTTCTTCCCTAATCCTGTGGCGGAGGAATAAGGGACAACACTACTCTTGAAACCTGTTTCCATTCGGCTGAGAGATCCCTGAAGCTGGTTCGAGGACAACTTGTCCGCCTTGGTGGCAACGATCTGATAAGAAACATCAAACTCCTCCAGCCACTGCCGCATCAATTGATCCAGATCAGTTGGTTCGCGGCGAGCATCGACGATCATTACCGTGAGCTTTAGATCCTCTTCCTCTCTCAAAAACTCTTCGATCATCGGGCCCCAACGATCTCGAATCCTGGCCGGAACCTTGGCGAATCCATATCCGGGCAAATCCACAAAAACCCATCGGTCATCAATATTAAAGAAGTTAATCAACTGGGTACGGCCTGGAGTGGAACTGGTTCGGGCCAAACCCTTCTTCCCGAGCAAACTGTTGATTAAGCTGGATTTTCCAACATTCGATCTTCCCGCGAACGCGATTCTGGGAAGCCGCAGCTTGGGATACTCATCCTTGTAAGTCGCACTCTTGATGAATTGAACTTCCACGTTCCAAAGACCACAAACGACTGACTGCCGGTTACTATCATTTATATGGTGGATCTTACGGTTAACCGCTCCGCCTTGAAACTCTGCTCTAAGATTATTGCTATGCTCTGTGAAATCAGAGCCTTTGAGTTTATTTTCGTGGCTTACTAACCACCGTCAGCGGTTTTATCTTGATGGTCCGTGGTCTATGGTCAGTGGACTTCGGGTCGATTCACTTGTTTTATCCGAGGAGGTCTTTGTTCGTCGAGGAACTCCTCGCCGTTCTTCTTGAGGATGGGGCTTTCCAATGCTATATCCAGCACCTCATCCATATGTTCCACCAATACAATCTTAACATCATCCAGGACTGACTGGGGAATATCTTTAAGATCTTTTTCGTTTTCCTTGGGCAAAATCACCGTCTCGATGTCACTTCGGTGAGCCGCCAGGACCTTTTCCTTGACTCCCCCGATCGGCAGGACCTTGCCGCGCAGGGTGATTTCTCCGGTCATGGCCACATCTCGGCGTACGGGAATTCCCGCCAGCGCTGAAACGATAGTGGTGGCCAGAGCGATCCCTGCCGACGGCCCGTCCTTGGGGATGGCGCCCTCGGGAACATGCACATGCAGATCCAGCAACTTGTGGAAGTCCTTACCGAGGCCGAACGCCCCGCTGCGTGATCGGACAAAGGACAGAGCGGCCTTGGCCGATTCCTGCATCACTTCTCCCAGTTTGCCAGTCAGCGTCAGATTTCCTTTACCCTTCATGGTGGTGGCTTCCGTCAACAGGACTTCTCCCCCCACCTCGGTCCAGGCCAAGCCGGTAGCCAGACCCACCTCATTGGCTTCGGCCGCCAGTGATCTGCGAAACTTCTGAATCCCAAGCAGTTCCTGCACCTGGTCCTTATCGATGACGACCTTCTTGAACTCGGACTTCTCGGATCGGGCAGTCACCACCTTACGAGCGACCTTACGGCAAACGTTGGCGATTTCACGATCCAGGTTGCGCACTCCTGATTCACGCGTATAGCTGTTGATAATCTCCTGGATGCCTTCGCTGGTGAACTCTATCTGCTCCGGCTTGAGCCCCTGCTGCTTGAGCTGTTTTTTCACCAGATACTGTTCGGCAATATTGAGCTTTTCCAGCTCGGTGTAACCCGAGATATGGATGATTTCCATCCGGTCCTGGAGCGGTCGCGGAATGGTGTGCAGCACGTTAGCCGTACAAATGAACATCACCTGGGACAGGTCGAATTCGGTATCCAGGTAATGATCCACGAATTCCTTGTTGTGCTCCGGATCCAGCACCTCCATGAGGGCTGCGGAGGGATCGCCGCGAAAATCCGTGCTCATTTTGTCTACTTCATCCATCAGAAGCACCGGATTCCGGGTCTTGGCCTTTTTCATCATCTGAATGATCTGACCGGGAAGAGCCCCGATGTAGGTCCGCCGGTGACCCCGAATTTCGGCTTCATCTCGGACACCCCCCAACGAGAGCCTGACGAATTTTCGTCCCGTGGCACGACCAATGGAACGTCCCAGGGACGTTTTCCCCACTCCGGGAGGTCCCACGAAACATAAAATCGAACCCTGCTGCGTCTTGGATGAGAGTTGGCGCACGGCCAGAAACTCCAAAATGCGCTCTTTGACCTTCTCAAGTCCGTAATGGTCTTCATTTAGAATACGCTCCGCCCGCTGCAGGTCCTTGATCTCGCGACTGCGCTTGGTCCAGGGCATGGAAACCAGCCAATCGATATAAGTACGACTCACGGTGGTCTCAGCACTCATGGGAGGCATCTGCTCCAGGCGGTTGATCTCATTGGTCGCCTTTTCTTGAGCATCTTCGGACATTTTGGCTTCTTCCACCTTCGTTTTCAGTTCTTCGATCTCGTCTTTTTCTCCCCGACCCAGCTCTTTCTGGATGGCCTTCATCTTCTCGCTCAGGTAGTACTCACGCTGGGCCTTCTCCATCTGGCGGCGCACTCGTCCCTGCAAAGACTTGTCCATCTTCACCTTTTCGATCTCGACCTCGATGAACTCACAGATCCGCTCCATCCGTTCCACGGGATCGGCCACTTCAAGGAGCGACTGTTTATCTTCTACCGTCACGGGAAGATTGGCCGCAATCGTGTCCGCCAGGCGCTCTGCATCGGTACTCTGGGAAGCCTGAACGATGGTTTCGTAATTAAGATTGGGATTAAGTTTTGCAAATTCCTCAAACAGGGAGTTGAGCCGCTTGGCCAGCAGACTCACCTTGGCCTTGGACACCTTGGCCACCTGATCGAGGATGACTTCAGCCCGGAGAAAGCCTCCGTTTTCTTCGACCGCAGCGGTCCGTGCCCGTCGCAGGCCTTCCACCAGGACCTTGATATTGCCATCGGGGAGTTTGAGACTCTGAACAATGTTGGCAACCGTTCCCACCTCATAGATATCTTCTGGGGCCGGGTTATCCTGGGAAGCATCCATCTGGGTAGCCAGGTAGATCTTTTTGTCCCCCTCCAAGGCGCTCTCCAGTGCCAACACGGAAGACTGGCGCCCGATGACGAAGGGAACCATCATGAAAGGAAAAACCACGACATCCCGGATCGGGACCATGGGATAGGATCGGCTCACGGTCTCGTCAATTTCATCCATAACGTGATCTGAATCAGCAACCTTGTGTTTTCGAACTCGCTATCAATAGATTCGTTCAGCTGAAAAACGTTTCATTATTTATCACTATCCACTGACGAATTCACCTTTTGATGAACCTCCGTCAGCCCAACGACCACGGCTATTTGGGGGCCCGTAACCGTTCCGGATTCAAGGCCCTGAACTCCTCGATCTCTCTACACAAAACCTCCCTGCTGCAATCGACGGAAGGGATGTGTAAGGATCACCGGCCAGCTGAATATGATCCGCGGCTATCCGGCCTTTTCAAGCAACTTGAAGACGAATTCCTTGCTTTCGACTATCTCACGAGTAACCACAAACTCTTTCACTTTTTTAGTCGAAGGTAGTTCGTACATCACATCTAACATAAGATCTTCGGTGATCAAGCGCAAGCCGCGAGCGCCAATTTTTCTCTCCAGGGCCATTTCAGCGATCATATCGAGCGCATCGTCGGTAAAACTGAGTGCAACACCCTCGAAATCAAACATCTTTGCGTATTGTTTGACCAGGGCATCGGTTGGCTGGGTCAGAATCTCCACCAGTGCCTTTTGATCCAGCTCATGCAGGGTGCAGACGATCGGAAGTCGTCCCACGAATTCCGGAATCAATCCATACTTGATCAGATCCTCCGGACGCACCTGGCCCAGCAGTTCCGATTCTTCCTGCGCCCCCCACTGGGGAGAACTCAGATCCGCGTGGAAGCCCACACTGCTTCGCCCCACCCGCTTCCTGATGGTGTCACCCAGGCCCACGAAGGCGCCGCCACAAATGAAAAGAATATTGGTGGTATCCACCTGCACGAATTCCTGATGGGGATGCTTACGGCCACCCTGGGGAGGCACATTGGCCATGGTCCCTTCCAGAATCTTCAGCAGAGCCTGCTGAACTCCTTCGCCGGACACATCCCGGGTGATGGAGGGGTTTTCATCTTTTCGGGAGATCTTGTCAATCTCATCGATGTAGATGATTCCCTGCATACAACGGTCTCGATCACCTCCGGCGGCCTGCAACAGTTTGAGGATGATGTTCTCCACATCCTCACCCACATAGCCGGCTTCCGTTAAGGTGGTGGCATCGACGATGGCAAAAGGGACCGAGAGCATCCGGGCCAGAGTTTGGGCCAGCAAGGTCTTACCTGTGCCGGTCGGACCGATAAGCAGCACGTTGCTCTTGGCCAGTTCCACTTCCTGGTTGCGCCGCCGTCCGATTTTGATACGTTTGTAATGGTTGTAGACGGCTACCGCCAGTTTCTTTTTACACATCTCCTGGCCGATCACATAGGAGTCCAGGAAATCCTTGATCTCGATGGGCTTGGGAAGATTTTCCTTGACGGAGGAGGCCTCTACCGTCATGTCATCAGAGATGATTTCGTTGCACACGTCGACGCACTCATCACAAATGAAGACGGTTGGCCCTGCGATCAGCTTTTTTACGTCATTCTGACTTTTGTTGCAAAATGAACAGTGTAGAATCTCTTCTGCTTCTTTTTTCATTTTGAATCGAGAGTCTCAGCGAATTCCCCGGGGTTCCCCCTTGGTTTTTTCTCTTGAATTGGATCAGAGATCTGTCTTGAGATTGGAATCTTCAACTGGAACCGGTTTCTCTATAATCTCATCAATTATACCATACCGCTTCGCCTGGACCGGCCCCATGATGAAGTCCCGATCCAGGTCCTTTCCGATCTTCGCTACCTTCTGGCCGGTGTGCTTGGCCAGGATGGAATTGGTGATCTCCCGCATCCTGAGAATCTCCTTGGCATGAATATCGATATCAGACGCCTGCCCTGACAACCCGCTCATGGAGGGCTGGTGTATCAAAATTCTACTGTTGGGCAGGGCAAACCGTTTCCCCGCCGTTCCGGCTGCCAGAAGCACCGCACCCATGGAAGCAGCCTGCCCGATGCAGATCGTCGTCACATCGTTTCTGACAAACTGCATGGTGTCATAGATGGCCAGTCCGGCGGTAATCGAGCCACCGGGAGAGTTGATATAAAGGGAGATATCCCGACTCGGATCCTCCGCCATCAAAAACAAAAGCTGGGCGATCACCAGGTTGGCTACATTGTCATCAACAGGAGTGCCCACGAAGATAATATTGTCCTTGAGCAGTCGGGAGTAAATATCATAGGCGCGTTCTCCGCGGTTGGTCTGCTCGACGACCATCGGAACTAATGTCACGTCAATGCTCCTTTTCAGTAGCTGACAAACAGGCCCCCCAAGGCCCGGGCGCCACCACTCTTTTCATTCTTTATTAACCATCTGTTATTTCGGCACCATCGACCAAAATCTTCACAGCTTTTTTCTGAATCAACTGGGTTTCCAGACCCTCCATACGCCCCTCTTGCTGAAAGTACTGCTGCACC
>JAPYTY010000159.1 GCA_029942065.1 Acidobacteriota bacterium
CCCTGCCCCCTGCCCCCTGCCCGGCGCGCTGGTCTCCCGCCCAGCGCGTTCCACGTTCCACGTTTTTCTTTCCGCGAACTCGTACAGCGGTTAGTAGGGGCGCACGGCCGTGCGCCCCCCAATCCTTGCTGTGGGCGCACGCCGTGTGCCCCTACAACAGGCTGCTAGAACCCGCTGCTTCGGTCAGATGGCTTGCTCTTGTAGCGGCCGCTCTATGAGCGGCACTCCGGACTCTTCATTCTGATTTGGGATTTCTGATTTCTGATTTCCTTATTGAAACGCTTCGCGTTTCAATAAGGAAGGGGTCCCAGTTCGGCCTCGTAGTCCTTGATTTTGACCATATCGATGGCATCCCAGGGACATCCCTCCAGGAAGGTGCCTTCAGGTCCCTTGCTGGTGCAAAGCTTACAGCCGATACACAACAGGGAGTCCACTTCGATTCGCCCGAAGGGGGGATGCTCCTCGTCGTCCACCCAGATCATGCAATTGGCGATAGGGCAATAGTCGACACAGGCGGGTGAACCGGCGCATCCGGTACAGGCATAATTGATGACGGCCAGGATCACCGGCTTGCGTTTCCTTTGATCAGAACGCTTGATCGTTGATTGGTCCTTGTGAATATCTACTGCCATGGTCTCCTCATCTTGGCATGGGCCAGGTCCCGATTCAACTTTCCTCCGGGGACTTCTCTTCGGGCCCTGAGTCTTCAGACTTGGGCTCATCCGGGCTGAACCAGCTCACCTTGTGTTCCGGGAAAGCATCCTCCAGCATCCTGGCTACTGCTTCACGATCCTGCTCCACTCCGTAACTCTGGCTGGCTCCAAACAAGGTAATGGTTTCGTAGTAGGGATTCAGAGTGATGCTCCCGCCACCCGCCACTTCGAAGCCACCTCCCTGGTCAAGAAAATTACTATCTCTCAGCTCCTTTTCAGCCGCCTGGACAATCTGCTCCTCGAGGCCTTCTTGATAGGATTGATAGTTCACACCTCGAACGATGGCCTTGGCCTGCCCTTCTCGGTCAAGCTGGATGAGCAGGTACTTGATCATCACCCCTCCCTCTTCCAACCGAACACTGGCAATTTCTGAGAGTTCCATCAGTTCACCTCTTCCTTTGGCCCGAAACCTAGGATTTTACCTAACAAAACTCAAAATGTGTAGGTCCCCTTGGAGACGCCTGCCCTCCTGTCATTGTACTGAAACCGTAGATTTTTGCTAAACTATCCGCGTTCATGCGCCTGTAGCTCAGAGGATAGAGCAAGGGGTTCCTAACCCCTGTGCCGCAGGTTCGAGTCCTGCCAGGCGCAGTTTTGCCGATTATAGAAGGGAGTTCCGTTGACACGAAAGCACCTGACTCGAAAAGAAATCGTCCAGCAGGACCGCGTCGAACTGGCATTGTCGGGCATCTACAACTGGGGTTCGAAGAACCGTTTCCTGTTGATGGGCCTTTTGGCGGTTTTTGTGCTGACCATCGCGGGTTCCAGCGCTTGGCAGTATTACCAGGGACAGAGCTCTCATGAGCTCCAGACCCGATTCCGTGACACTCTGGACCTCTATCATGCTCCCGTGGGTAAGGCCGAAGAGTCGCCTCCGGAGAATACCCCCGTCATCGAATATCGCTTTGAAACGGACCAGGAACGGCTGGAAGAAGCCCTGGCGGCTTTTGCTGCCATCGCGGAGGAATCTCCCAGCTCCCAACTGGGTCTTTTGTCCCGATACTACACGGGGTTGATCAAGCAGAAAATGGGTGAGACGGAGGAAGCTGAAAGAGATCTGAATTTCGTGATCCAGAATGCTCCGGAACCCGAGATACAGCACCTGGCCAGAAACCATCTGGCACAGATCGCGCAGTCCAAAAACGATCAGGAAAAAGCCACCGCTTTGCTGGAACAGATTCTGCTCGACGAGTTTGACGCCTTTCCCAAGGCGGTAGTGCTCCTGGAGCTGGCACAGACCTATGAGACGGCAGGAAATACCGAGGAAGCTCTCAGGTACTATCGACGACTCACCGCAGAATATCCCACCAGCCAGTACATTGGACAAGCCCGCACCCACATCGATCAGCTGGAAATCTTCACCACCCAGAACTGAGCGCGCTTCGCGCGCAGAGAAACGCCTCGCTGATGCTCAGCGCAGAAAAACGCCTCGCTGATGCTCAGCGTGGAGAAACACCTCGCTCACGCTCGGTGTGGAGAAGATTTGTTTCGGATTTCCAGTGTAGGAAGCACGGCCGTGGAACCACGATCCTGCTTCTGAGCCCTGAAAGGGCGTTGTGAAATAGCCTGGGGCGTGAGCCCCAGGAATGTGAGGTAATGGCAAATAAAAGAGCCCTGTAGGGACGGTGGAAAGAGCAGCTCATAGAGCGGCCGCTACAACGACCTTGCTGTGGGATCGCGCCAATTTGGAACGTGAAACGTGGAACCTGGAACGTGGAACCTGGAACCTGGAACGTGGAACGCGCTGGTCGAAGACCAGCGCTCAGTATTTGAGCATCGAGAAGACTTCGTAACCGTCCAGCTTGGCAACACCGTTGAGCGCCTCCAGTTCAACGATAAATGCCAACGCCACTACCTCGCCTCCCAGCTGCCGGACCATCTGGGCGGTGGCTGCAGCTGTGCCTCCCGTCGCGATGAGGTCATCGACGATCAACACCCGCTGATCCTGCTGAATTGCATCCTTGTGCATCTCCAGGATGTCCTCTCCGTATTCGAGCTCATAAGAGGCACTGATCGTCTCGGCGGGAAGCTTCCCCTTCTTTCGCACCGGCACAAACCCGGTGTTCAGGTTGTAGGCAAGACTGGGTGCGAAAAAGAATCCCCGCGATTCAATTCCCACCACCTTATCGATGGACTGCTCCTGGTATTCCTCTGTCAGGCCATCAATCACCTTTTGCAGACCGCTTTTATCCATTAACAGGGTGGTGAGATCGTAAAAGAGGATTCCCGGCTTGGGAAAATCAGGAACCTCCCGGATCAAGCGCTTCAGTTCTTCCATGACTTACCTCTCAATTGAAAACCCCGAGCATGGCTCGGGCTCCATTTTCCGAACCTCGATGTGCTCAACTATGGCCAGGGAGGGTCCCTTCTCGATCTCACTCATGAACCCCGCCATGGCATCGTCATCGCCCGTCGCGTACATCTCGACGTCACCACCGGGGAGATTTTTCACCCAACCCTCGATTTCGTGTTGCTCGGCGCTACGAAGCGTGAAGTAACGAAAACCCACACCCTGAACACGCCCCTTGATTATGCAGTGCCGTGCAACCATTGAACGCTACTTCGGTCCGCTTTGAGACGTGAAGTCCCCGTTACTGGCATTTTGCCCGGAGTTCTCACACTCCCTCTACTGCATCGGCCCTCGGCTTCGTGACGAGAAGGTGCGAGAAATCCGGGCTAGAAAAATGGTCGGGGCGAGAGGATTCGAACCTCCGACCTCACGGCCCCGAACCGTGCGCGCTACCATGCTGCGCTACGCCCCGACAATTTGAAATGACCCGCGCTCTGCCTTTCCCAAGCCCAACTCGGTGCTGGGACCTATGTAGTATATTTCACAATCCAGAATCCGCCGAATAAAAGAATAATGAAGAGGATGGTGAGCAGGTTAAAATAGCGATCTATAAAGTCTCCGATGGCGGGGCCGAACCATGCGATCAAGCCCCCCAGGAGAAAGAAACGCGCGCCCCGACTGACCATAGCCGCCAGAAAAAAGGTCACCAGATTGATCTGAAAGACCCCTCCGGCAATAGTAATGAGCTTGAACGGAATCGGCGTGAAGCCGGCTACCAGAACGGCCACCGCATCCCACTCCTGGTAAAGGTCCCGAACCCGTTCATATTGCTCACCGGCCCCATAAAATTCGATGATTCGCCGACCCAGAATTTCATAGAATTCCTGACCCAGCAGATATCCCAGCAGCGCTCCCAACAGCGAACCTACGGTGCAGATCCCTGCGAAACGAAGAGCCTTTTTAGGATCCCCGATGCCCAGAGGAATGAGAAGAAGATCCGGAGGTATGGGGAAAAAAGAGGATTCCGCGAAGGCGATCCCGAAGAGTGCTCTTCCTGAGTTGGGGCGCTTGGCCAGGCCGACCACCCAGTCGTAGAGCAACCTTATCCATCCAAAGGGTTTCCGTAAGGTGTTCATCATTCTGGAGCTGGAACCTGGATCATTCATCATGCGAGCCGTTTACTGTTCGGCAACCTCAAGCAGCTCCACCAATTTCTCGCGGCCATTCTCCCTGGCATACATCAACGCGGTTTTGCCCTCATTGCTTTGCACACCGAAATCGGCACCGGCCCGCAACAACAATTCAGCTGTGTGCACAGGGTCGGCCTCCACCTGAACCGATCCCAGGCCAAACTTGGTCTCTCCGGAACCCGGGCCCGCAACCAGCATCAAAGCGCTCAGGCCCGAGGAATCCAGCGCCGTGAAGTCGGCTCCGGCCTCCAAAAGGATCTTAACTGCATCCGCAAGTCCCTTACGTGATGCATGCATGAGAGCGTTTCGACCCAGTTGATCCTTGGCATCCCGATCGGCTCCGGCCTCCAGGAGTATAGCGATAACTTCAGGATGGGAATGCATCAAAGGAGTGGTATCCCAGATATCCTGGGCCTCGACCTCCGCACCCAGCTCCAGCAACAACAGTACCGTTTGCAGGTTTCCCTGGAACCCTGCAATACTCAAAGTCGTTGCCCCCCAGCTGTTCTGAGCCCGGAAATCCGCCCCCGCCTCCAGCAGAGCCTCCATAATCTCGCTGTTGTCGTCCAGAGCCGCTGCCATCAAAGGAGTCCATCCTTCACGGTCCTTAACATTGACGGCTGCTCCGGCTTCCAGAATTAGCCTGACCAGGTCACCGTGCCCTCCGTAAACCGCGGAGGCAAGGGGCGTGATCCCCTGTACATCAGGCCCATTGATATTGGCACCGGAGCCCATCAGTGTCTGCAGCACATCACGATTTCCCTCCAACGCGGCTCGGCCCAGGGCAGTCTGGCCTTCCCGGTCGGAACCGTTCAAATCGGCGCCGGCCAACGTCAGGAGTTTTACCACACTGACCTGGCCGCTCTCCGCCGCCCGCCTCATCAACTGGTCTTTGACCGTGATCCATCCCACCACCAGCATCAGGAACAGCGCAGCTAACAGAATCAGGGTTCTGTCACCGGAGTCCCCGGGGGACTCGGAAGATTCCTCCGCCAAATCGGTCGGGTCGTCTATAGGTTCAGGACTGTCTTCACTCATTGGGGTCTCCTTTGGGCTTTTTAAATTGAGTCTTTCCGGACCGCTTCCCCGCCCCGCAGGGTTGAGCTCAAATAATGCATAAATTCTCTACTACCTCGCCGCGCGCATTGTCAGCCCGGCGCTTCCGGCGCTTCGTGACGCCGCCTTCATCTGAGGAACGAAGAGAACCTATGCATAATCC
>JAPYTY010000160.1 GCA_029942065.1 Acidobacteriota bacterium
TCGTACAGGAGCCGAACTTCGGTGGGCTCGGTGGCGGGCTCTCCTTGCAGGGGCTCCTTCTGGATGAAATTGGCGGCAGGCTCAACCTGACTCCACTGCAACTCACCCAATTCGCCGTCGATGGTGATCGGGGAGTCGGTGTAGGCGGCCGAGACCTTCTTGTCACTCGCAGCCCGGACCTGGGGGAAGGCCAGAACTCCGATCAGCAGGATGCTAAATGTGGTGTGTACTTTGGTCATGAGAACTGTCTATAGCCACAAAGACACGAAGAAGCAAAAGAACCACTAAGGCACCAAGACACAAAGAATGCCTGCCGGAACGGCCCACAGAAGCTTTGGGCCGTTCCGGCAGGAACTTGTCTTCATTGTGCCTTTGTGTCTTGGTGGTAAATCATTTGGTGTCTTTGTGGTGAAGGAAACCGTATCTCTGTGTTGAAGGCTCAGCGCCAGGGGAAGTCGCGTCTGACCAGGTCCGTCGGATAAGGGATCCTTTTCTGAGAGACAATGTCCTCGGACTTCAAGTGCTCCAGAACACTGGCTGCATCGGGATACATGACGGCTCGTCCCTGACGGTTCCCGTAACCGGGAGGCTCCTCACCGGGTCCGCCCGGTGCGCCGACAATGATCCTTCCCACCATTCCCAGGTATTCGTGAGAAGGTGAGTAGTAGTCATAGGTGCCCTCCACATCAAAGGTCCTTCTGAAAGTGGATCCAGAACCCATGGATGCCGAGTCAAAAGGTTCGGCATTCTCGGGGATCCTCAATTCGTGATTGTGAAGAGACGGATGGTAAGAGGTCACGGCACGTCTTCCCACGCCCACCCACTCGACCGTCTGGCCGACTTCAATGTGAAGACCGGCCGGGTTGAAATAGTAAACCCCGCCGTTGTAGCTGAACAGAGCCAGGATTCGGTGAACATCGGACTCGGCGCCCGAATCGGGGGCTTCAATTGGAAGTCCCCCCTGACTGAAAACGTTTACACCTGCCAGGCCAGTCCCGGCCAGGAGAAAGAACTTGCGGCGGTTGATTGTTGAAGACATGCTGTAACATTCCCTTCGTTAGCCCTACAGTTTAATCGGCGACGTCCCTTTTTTGCCAACATAAATCGATCCTGAACTGAAAAAAACCTTCAACGATGAATTCGAGGACATGGAGGCGGTTGGTGGGGGGAGGCCCAGGTCGACCGGAGGACTTTTAATTATGAGGCAAAGTAATCCTCACGCTGAACCCCCCGGTTGAGAGGATACTCAGGGTGTCTGATAGGAAATTGTGATCCGATTCAAATCCTTACCGCCGGCCCTGGGCAAAGGGGTTCATTTCGCGAAAACCACTCGGCACGGTGAAGAGGTCATCGCTCAGATCCCGCTGGGTGGCTGAATTCAAAAGAGTTTCGTGGGTGGGTTGTCCATTCTGGAACTGGCGAGTCATCACCGGGAAGCCATCAATCTCATCCAGGATCTGAAAAGGGCTATTGGCCATGGTCGCCAGGAGCCTCTGCTGGGTAGATTCGACCAGTTTCTTGGTAAAACGGGCCATACTCCGGAAGGTGTTCATCACTTCGCTCAGGGCAGTCAGTCGGCTGACAGGAACCACACAGATTTCAAGGGATTTCTCCGAACCTCGAAAGACCTCGTACTTGTCACACGAGTAGGTGCCGACCTGTTCACTGCCTGCGGGTTCTACCCGGAAGGTAGGGCCCTGGGTTCCACTCCCCATTGACATGCCCTCCGGCATTCTGCCTTTCATCATCTGTTCCATCATGGCACGCTGTTCGGGAGGCAGATTGGCCAGTTGTTCCTGCATCTGTTCCATGGCCGCGCTGATCTGCGAAGCCAGCTGGGAAAGGGTACTCTCGTCCAGTCGAAAGTAACTTCGGTCCTCGAGGTTGAGGATCAACAGGGCGTCGTCACGAAAGATCATGGCGGTGGCGCCCGCCACCTTCCTGGTGGGGTTCGATGCGGAGGATTTGGCCCTGGGCGTAGGTTTTGTCGGGAGGGCTCTCCTGGTTGGAGTGAAGGTCTCTGGAAATCATCTCGACCACCACTCCCCCGAAGGTCTGGAAAAGGAACGTGGATAGGATAACGGCGGCACACAGGGTGTTCTTTATCATGGCTGTGTTTTCTCTAATTATCAGTGTACAGGGGAAAGAAGATGGGAAAAAGGAGAAGCGCGCTTCGCGGGCGGAGAAACTCCTCCCTGAAGCTCGGAGTGGAGAAACGCGTCGTTTTACCCAGATCATGCATAGATTGTCTACTGCAGGGCCACCCGCCTTCATCTGAGGAACGAAAAATCATCCGCGCTGACTGTGTTGTGCCTCCTTGGGCTCCTCGGCGTACTGCAAAAGTACGTCTGCGGAACCCTGCGTTGCACGCCTTGTCATCGCGGCGCCTGCGGCCCTTCGTCACGACAACCTATGCATAATACGGGATAGCCTCCGCGTGGAGAATGTTCCGGAGTTAAAACTCGGACTGGTTTCGGATTTTCGGCCCATTGTAACGGCCGCTCTGTGAGCGGCATCCTGAATCGGCTCACCGAGGAAGGTCCTGGTGGTAGGTGGTCCAGAACCCCGAAGGGGTGATGTGAAATAGCCTGGGGCGTGAGCCCCAGGACTGAAATTTGTGTAAATGGGGAGCCCTGCAAGGGCGATGTAGGCTTTCCGGAATCGGCGCGCTGAGGCGCCTCCCACACTCCGGATACGTGGAACGTGAAACCTGGAACGCGCTGGTCGAAGGCCAGCGCTCTTTAATTATGGGTAGGGAACCACGACCGCTATAATCATGGAAACAGTTGCCACCGAGATCAGAGCTTCTACGACTGAAATTCCTTTTTCGTTTTTCATGGATGTTCCCTCCTTGCCCAGCGAATTTAGCAAAAGCCGTGCCAAACCTGTTTAAAGACTTCCTAAAAATAATTAAAGAGCTGATAATAAAGGCTTTAGCTTGTGATTTGAAGGCGTGGAGACATGTTTGTTGGCGGTAGGTTACTTGACGTAAAATGTCATTTTTGATGACCGGAACGGTGATGAAGGAAAATAATGGAAGGAAGGGCTCAACCAGGTGAAATCACTAGTGATTCGATGACCTGGGTCAGGAAACGGTTAAAGGTTTCCGGATCCTCCAGCATGGGAAAGTGGCCGACCTCCGGTACCTGGAAGACCTGAAAGGATTGAAACGAGGCGGCCAGGGAACTTACAACCTGAAGATTTTCCTGACTGCGCTGGGCCTGAATCATGAAGACCGGTGAACGCAGTTGTTCAAGGGCCTGGACACACTCTTTTTTTCCCCAATGGTAGATGGCCTCCATCGCGGCCAGGCCTATGGCTGGAGGTGCCGCTGACATGTCCTCGGCGATCCTTTCAACCAGCTGGGGATCGGAAGTGGGGATAAACAACTGCCGGCTCACCCAGTTGCGGGTGGTTTGGACGAAATGGGTAGCAAAAGGCTCGAGGAATTTCGTTCGCTCCACATCGTCGAAGTTGACCCACTTGTCCGGAAAGGTATCCACGCCGACCATGGCGGAGACACGTGTGGGCATCCGGCAGGCGGCCTCAAGAACCACGGGTCCTCCCATGGAATGGCCTACCAGAACCACCTCATCCAAACCCAGGGATTCAACAACGGCCACGACGTCTTGAGCAAACGCCGGCATGCTCCAGTTCGATCGCTGGTCTCCTGAGTGCCCATGTCCTGCAAGGTCGAGAGTCACCAGGGGTTGTCGGGAGGCAAAGTGCTCGACCTGGAAATTCCAGTAAGTCTGGTCGCATGACCAACCGTGTACGAAGACAAGCGTGGGAGAACCACTTCCGTGCACCTGGTAGTGGATGGGGACACCATCGGCCGATTCAACCATAGGTTCGGCAGGGTGTGAGGCCATCGACATTTTCTTTTTCCTCATTGATCCGGGCCAGTCTATCGAAAGCCTATCCAGAGGGTAAAGACTTTTGGGAGTGCAGTTGGGCCCTCGATGCCCGTCGGCAGGCGTTCAATGCTAAACTAGCTCGAGCAGCTTCGGCTCAGACTGTCCCTTAACCTGGAAGCCAAAATGTCCCATTCTTGCTGAAGACGTACAGTGTTATAGAATTGAAGAGTTTTATGAAACCCATGCGAAGGCTAGTACAGCGTCCGGTTTTTCATCTAGTCTTGTGGGCCAGCGCCATCTTGTGGGCACTTCCTGCCCACGCTAGCAGCACACTCAATTTTCCTCGTCTATCTTTTGATGAGAGCACCTACACCGGAGTAACCTTCGTCAATCCCTCTGATCAAGATGCTGTGATTACTCTGACTGCCTATGGTGAGAACGGACAGCTGCTGACCGGGATCGACAATCCTGTTCAGGAGACAGTTCGTGCCAACAGCCAGTTGGTTAAGCTCGCCCGTGAATATTTCGACCTCCCGGACCCGCAACCTCAGTTGGACCCAGCCACCGTGGCCTGGTTTCAAGTCACCAGCCCAGTGGACGAACTTACCGGATTTTTCCTCTTGATTAATGGCACCCAAACCGAATTTGATGGAGCGGACTTGCCGACAACGTCTCAGAGGATTGTTTTCAATGAGGTTCGTCTCGACTCCGACTCAAATACGGAGCTGAACATCATTAACCCCGGCGATGTGAGTGTCGACCTAGAGTTTCGGTTGGTTAGTCCGGACTCCTCTTTCATCTCTAAACTGCTGTCTCTCCCAGCCCGTGGGGTGGTACGGCTGGATGCTGCCACCTTATTCGGCGTCGTCCAGGCTACGGACGGCAGCTATATCGACGTGATTTCGCAGGTACCACCTTTTAGCGGTTCAAGTCGGGAGGTTGCCGGCTTTGCTTTTGTAAAGACCCAGGGCGGGGATTCGCTAGGTTTGAACGCTCAGCCGGGTGGAGATCAGTTGACCAGTTTGTATTTCCCGCAAATGGCTGTTCTGGGTCCTTGGAAAACGGAGTTGAGTTTGGTCAACTACTCCTTCCGTCCTGTTATCGTTACCATCTCAGCCTTCAAGGCAGATGGTACGCTCTTTGACACCAATGACCTTCAGAACAACCCGATCACTCGAACCCTAGCGGCTAACAGCAGTTTGGGTGAAGGTGAAGAGGACGCTCGCGATTTGGAAAAGATGTTCGGTTTTATGGGATCGGACACGCTGGAGGGCTGGCTGCTCGTGGAGTCCACTTCTCAGTCCATCAATGGATCGATCAGCTATGGGCTTCCGTCTTTGGGTTCGGTGGCTACGGTGATCAGTTCCGCGGAGGGGCAAACACGGGCCCTCTTTTCCCACATTGCAACAAGCGCAGGCTATTTTACGGGAGTGGCCATGTTGAACTCGGGTCAACTAGCCACCAACGTACGGGTCTTGGCGATGGCATCTGATGATGGTGAGGTCCTGGGAGTTTACAACACCGTTCTCCGACCGGGACAACGGGTGAGC
>JAPYTY010000161.1 GCA_029942065.1 Acidobacteriota bacterium
CCCAGACGAGGAAGGTAGGCACTGACGGTGAGAATGCGCAGGGGAAATCCATTGGCTCCTGCCCGGCCGGGATGAAAGTGATTCAGATAGGCGAGTGGTTGGCGAATCCACTGGAATAGATCACGCTCGGTCACCTGCCTTGGCACTGCCCGGATGCGTTCGGAAAGGATACGGGGCAATCTCTTCAAGCAATGCCCGTAAGTGGCAATGGACAGCTTTTTTGTCAAATGCAAGGGGAGCAACAGAAGATGACTTACCAACCTGCTCGTTTGATAGTTCTTCCAGACATACCACAGTTTTCGCTCCTCCATGAGTCTTTCTAGCTGCAAGGGACTGAAGCGAGTTGAAGTGCTGCTGCGATGCTTGTGCAGCACCCGGCTCTTGGCGGCCATGAGCACTTTCCAGCCACGACGCCAGGCGCGATAGCTGAGATCCGTGTCCTCGAAATAACAGGGACTGAAAAGGGAAGAAAACCCTCCCAGTTCCAGAAATCGGTCACGGTGGAATGCGGAAGATCCTCCTCCGGCCCACAGCACGGGTAGATACTCGCGTATGTTGTGGGCACTTCGAACAGGTGCGTGGGAGAAGTGAGGATAACCCCATTTGAAGCAAATTTGAGTGTTGCCGGTTTCCTGACGGTGCTTTTCTTCGGGGAAGAATATCTGGCTCGAAACGGCAAACACCTGAGTATCGGCAAACGCATTCAGGAGCGGGGGAAGAAAATCTTCCGAGACAATCATGTCGTTGTTGAGAAGGACCACAACATCGTGTTCGGCCGCCTCAACACCCCGGTTGTTCCCTTCCCCGAAGCCCACGTTTTCCTTCAAGACGACGATTTCAATTCTGGGATGATTGCTCCGCAGCCAGTCGACGCTGTCGTCGTGACTGCCGTTGTCAACGACGATGATCTGGTGTTTTTTTTCTGAAAAGCGGACAGCTCTTGCCAGAGCGGGTACGCTCTCCTCCAGCAAATGTCGGCCATTCCAGTTCAAAATGACAATGGAGCACAGTTGGTGAGAGGTATCTCTGTTCGGCTCTGAAACATCCGTGGGAGGCGCAGACCGCCGGCGAAAAACTTTCAGAAAATCGCAAAGGAAAAATAGAAATAAAAGAAGAGACTGAGCCGGAAGAAATGCGAGCCAGAGGATGACGCGAATCACCAGCATGCCAGTATTATACGCGACCCCGCGAGCAGTGAACTCCCAAGCCGTGGAATTCAGTCTTGCCGGTCAAGAACCGGAATTCCAGTTATCGGCTGTCCCCAATTGGAAAGGGAAACGTCCAGTGAAATTAACCTGTAGTTTAAATTATGGAAAACAACCGTTAAGCTAGCTGGGGAAAATTCAGGGCATCTTTTTCGATTTCGGATCTACAAATGATAACGGTCTTTTAAGAAAGAAGGATAGCTCCAAAACACCACCCATGCTGGAATGGACGGGAGAGCGTTTCCTCCCCTGGGTTGAGGACGCGACGATCGCCTATGAACATTTGCATCGCTACGCTTTCGCCTCCCAGTTTGTAGAAGGAAAGAGGGTACTCGATCTGGCTACCGGCGAAGGCTATGGGGCCAGCCTGCTCGCCCGAAGGGCGACTTCCGTCATGGGAATTGATCTGGACGAGGACACCATTCGGCATGCCAGCGACAAATATGACCAGGCCAACCTGCACTTCATGGTGGGAGCCCTCACCCACGTCCCTCTGCCGGCATCCCGAGGCTTTGATGTCATTGTCTGTTTCGAAGCGATCGAGCATATCGAGGAGCATGAACCGCTTCTGGAGGAGCTCAAGCGGGTTTTGGTCAACGACGGACTCCTCATCCTTTCCACTCCAAACAAGGTTGTTTATACCGACGAAACGGGTTTCGAAAATCCGTTTCACGTCAAGGAACTGGACTTCGAGAGCTTCAGCCAGTTGTTGGATCGGAACTTCAAAAACACCTGGCTTCTGGGACAACACCTCTATACCAACTCCAACATCTGGCCCGTTCCAGCCGAGCCCATCAAAGCGGAGAGAAACATTTCCGAATTTCTCATCGACAAGACTTCAGAGTTCACTCTGGCTGAAACCGATCGACGCACTCCTCGTTATTTAATTGCCCTGGCCACAGACGGGTCTACTGATTTCAACCCCAGGGAAAGCGTCCTGGTGGATGTGTCCGACCAGTTCACCCAACAAACCAATAAGGAAGCAAAACGGACTGATCTGTTACACGAAAAAGCCCTGGCCGATCTGAGAGACCAGCTCGATGCATCCCAGAAATTCGTTCGCTCTCAGGAGGAGGCTCTGGCGTCCAGGGCGGATCAGGTCCGTTCTCAGGAGAAAGAACTGGCGACCCGGGCAGATCACGCCCTCCAACTGGGCCAACAGATCGATCAGTTATGCTTGGAGAGGGACCGGCTCACCAAGGACCTGAACCGCACCAGAGAAGAACTGGAAATCATCAAAGATGGGCTGGGATGGAAGGTACTCAGTCGGGTCCGTGCTCTCAAAGAGACGCTCTTACCGGCGGACAGCCGACGCAGAAGGATCTATGATCACCGGCTTCGGAGACGGGACTAGGCCGGACGCTACCGGCCGCTGGTCTTCGACCCGCGCGTTTCACGTTCCATGTTTCACGATTCCGGAGTGTGGGAGGCGCCTCAGTGCGCCGAATCCGGAAGCCGCTCACAGAGCGGCCACTACAAAGGCTGTTGCTGTGGACGCACCCTTTCGGCCTCGCTGCGAAGCAGCGACAGGAGTCTGGGTCAGGGCGTCCCGCCCTGGGTCAGTCTTCTTGGTGTCTTGGTGTCTTTGTGGTGAATGTCTTCTCTGTGTCTTGGTGGTGAATCTCGCCCTGGGGAACCGTGGTCGCTCGAACCCGCATCGGAACCCGTAACTGGCCGTAGGTGGTACCGCTCTCGACAATCTCCAGGGCCAAAGCATTGTCCAGCCACTCGCACATGTCATATTGATCCAAACTGCCATCGGCCACGGCCGGTGAGAAATAGTAAAATCCCGCCTTCAACAACGGAAAATCCATGGTGAAATCCACTGAAATCCGATCCCCGGCCCGGGCAGCCGCCAGGGGCATTCCCTCGAACAGGGCATTGGTTCCCGTGACGTCTTCCCCCAGTCGGTTGCGCAGCATGAATCCAACATTGGGACTGGCGACGGGCTCTAGAAACTCGATCGAAATACGGATACAGACCAGATCGCCCTGCACGGCACTGGCCAGGGAGTGTCCTTCCCTGCTGAAAGCGCCGATACCGCAGATCTTCGCTTTCCCATTCCCGTATTGATGGTCGATATTGGGGATTTCCGACAGAAAATCAGGAATTCTATTCAGCGCCTCTGGAGAAACACCCAGGTCCGAGGAACTTTCCAGAGCCTGCCCCACGGTTTCCGTCTCCATGACTTCTCTGCTTCCCTTGCTCACCATGGCCGCCAGGTATTTCGGAACCACGTCGTCCGTCGGCCCGTCCATCCGGGCCTCGCCATGGTCCATCCAGATGGTGCGATCTGCCAGGCTGCGGACCGCTGCCAGGTCGTGAGAGACAAACAGGATGGTCACCCCCTCCCTCTTGAGCTGCTGAATTCTCCGGATACAGCGCTGCTGAAAGTAAATATCCCCGACTGACAGGGCCTCATCAACGATGAGAATGTCCGGATCCAGATGGATGGCCACGGCAAATGCCAACCGAACAAACATTCCGGTCGAATAGGTCCTGAGCGGAAGATCCACAAATTCTCCAATTTCCGCGAATTTCTCAATCGATGGGATACGCTCCCGCGTCTGTGAATCGCTGAAACCAAGAATGGAGGCATTGAGAAAAATATTCTCCCGGCCGGTGAATTCCAGGTTGAATCCCGACCCAAGCTCCAGCAGAGCTGAAATACGTCCGTTGACCTCGAGGCTCCCCTCGGTGGGGCGAATGACCCCTGCAATGATGCTGAGCAAGGTACTCTTACCCGAACCGTTTTCTCCGATAATCCCCAGACAACACCCGCGTTCCAACTCAAAGCTGACGTCTCTGACTGCCCAGAAGGGAGAATGGTAGGTTTTTCCTGTGAAAGAGAGCAACTCCTTCAAATGGTCCGATGGACTTCCGTAGACACGATAGCACTTGGAGATCTGTTCGGCTGAGACGAGTGACATTTAAAGAACGTCTGCAAAACCGGGTTTGGACAGCCTGAACAACAGGGCACCCACCAGAAAAGCTGCCAGGGTCCATCCACCTAGAACCAATAATTGCTCCGGTCCGGGTTGGCTGAGCTGTAAAAACGCGGTCCGGTAGCCGGAAACCAAAGTCGCCATCGGATTCACTGCGATGAGTGTCTGGAAGGAATCGGGAACCATCTCGGCTGGATAAAATACGGGCGTAAACCAGAACCAGAAAACCATCAGAACATTGAGCACCTGCGTGGTGTCTCTGAAAAAAACATTCAAGCTGGAAACCAGCCAACCCAGTCCCTGGGCAAAAATGATCAGGATCGGAAGGTACAGCAACACCCACAGAATCGACCAATGGATCGAATGAAAAAGCAGTAGGGCAACCAGGAGAATGGTCAAACCGATCAAATGGTGTACCAGGTTGGACAGGGTTATGGCAATGGGCAGGATTTCAGCTGGAATGACCGTCTTGGTGATAAGGGCTGAATTGTCCGTGATAGCGCCACAACTCCTGACAACGGTATCCTGGAACATGAACCAGGGCAGGATTCCACAGAAAAGATAAAGGGGAAAGTTCTCGGTTCCCACCCGAGGATCCAGTCGTAAGCGAAGAACGACGCTGAACACAAAGGTGTAGCACACCAGCAGAACGACGGGATGGACAAAGGACCAGATAAAGCCGCCCACGGACCCGACATAACGCTGTTTTAGATCCCTGAGGATGAGGTTCTTCAACAGATTTCGGTTAGCGGTCAAATTCCGCAAGAAAGACCCAATCCAGGTTATTCCCATAAGAGCGTATCCTTCCTCACCGCAGCCCAGATGATGCCTCATCCAGTTCGGGTTCCAACAATGTAAGAGATTCTCGTCCGGGGTGCAATGGTGGGTCAGCGTCACCGCTGACCCGCTGACAACTGACAGTTGACAGGGAGCAGAAGAAAACGTGAACCGTGGAACCTGGAACTCGCTGGTTGGAGACCAGCGACAACTCATTCCTTCGAAAACTGTTCCTGTGGATCAGGAGAGGAATGCAGATGGGTCAACTTCCATTCGGTGTCAGCCTGGCGATAGATTTCCGTCCAACGCCCATTTTGACGAAAATGCCGGCCATTTTGCTGGTAGGCCATCAAAAATTGGGAGGTGATCCACGCCACATCTCCGTGAACCTCGATCTGTATATTGGAGGTCAGGATTGACAGTTCCCTGATCTGAGCAAAATACTGCTGCAGAGTATTTTTAAATGTTTTAAAATCAGAA
>JAPYTY010000162.1:0-3532 GCA_029942065.1 Acidobacteriota bacterium
TTCTGGAGCGGTATGAAACATTCCTGAACCGGGTGGAAAGCATTTTCGACCAGGGAATCAAGGCCGGCCAGTTCCGTCCGGTCGGAAAACAGATCCTGGCGCTCTCACTGGAAGGGCTTCTCCATTTCTATCTGATTCGTCTGGGAAGGCAGGAAAGTCCCAGGAGGAATCGAAAAGAAGAAAAACAGTTATTTGAAGTCTTTACCCAGGGTGCCATTTCATGAAACTTCCGGATAACTAGACCTAGCAGAAGGCCAAGCACATGTTTCTTTCCGACACAGCAATAAAGCGGCCGGTAACCGTTATTCTCTTTACCGCCGGAATGCTTATCTTT
The DNA here is from genome assembly GCA_029942065.1 of Acidobacteriota bacterium. GTDB lineage: Bacteria > Acidobacteriota > UBA6911 > RPQK01 > JADFOI01 > JAPYTY01. Next base: position 335 of record JAPYTY010000162.1, read on the forward strand.
GGCTACATCGCCTTTCAGAATATGGGCGTCGACCTGTATCCCGAAATCGAGTTCCCCACGGTGTCGGTTTCATCCAGACTTCCGGGCGCCGATCCCGAGATCATGGACTCGGACGTCACCGACGTTCTGGAAGAACAAATCAACACCATCGCCGGCGTCAAGACCATTCAGTCCACCTCCAGTGAAGGGTCCTCCCGAATCATGGTGGAGTTCGTACTGGACAAGGATGTGGATGTGGCGGCCCAGGAGGTCCGAGATAAGGTCAACCTGGCCCAGATGCAGCTTCCTCGGGATCTGGAAGCTCCCATTGTCCAGAAACTCGACATGTCGATGGCTCCCTTTTTGTGGATCGCAGTCACCAGCAAAGGGGACTATCAGCGGATTGCCCGCTACGCCGACGAGGTAGTGAAGGAAAGGCTCCAGACCGTTCCCGGTGTGGGATCGGTCATTCTGGGTGGGTATCAGGACCGCCAGATCAGAATCTGGCTCGATCCGGTCCAACTGGAGGCCAGAAACCTCACCCCGCGCGATGTGGCCGCGGCCATTCGCGTCAAACACATCGAGCTTCCAGGAGGGAGAATCGAGCAGCCGGACCGGGAATTCGTGGTCAAGGTGGAAGGAGAATACGAGTCGGTTGAAGAGCTGAAAGAACTGGTGGTCGCAACCAGAGACCAGACAGTCATCCGCCTCAAGGACGTCGCCAGGGTCGAAGATGGCTCTGAGGATCTACGCTCCATTGCCCGCTTCAACGGCCTTCCGGCGGTAGGGCTCGGAATTCAAAAACAGTCGGGAACCAACACCGTCGAAGTGGCCCACGGGGTCAAGGCAGCTCTGGCAGAAATCGTCAAGATTCTTCCCGAGGACATCAACGTGGACGTCGCTTTCGATACCTCAAGGTTCATCGAAGTTGCCATGAATGATGTCCTTTTCGATCTATTCCTGGGAGCTTTGCTCACGGCAGTGGTGATGTTCGTCTTCCTGCAGAATTTCCGAATGACCTTCATCAGCGTCATGGCGATTCCCACCTCCATTATTGCTACCTTTGCCGGAATGTACGCCCTGGACTTCACCATCAACAACATGACCATGCTGGCCATGTCGCTGGCCATCGGAATTGTCATTGATGATGCCATTGTGGTGCTGGAAAACATCTACCGTTACATGGAAAAGGGCCTGTCCAGACTTGAAGCCGCTCGCATCGGTACCTCGGAAGTGGGATTGGCCGTACTGGCAGCATCGTCTTCCATCATAGCCGTCTTCGTCCCGGTTGCCTTCATGCGAGGACTGATCGGAAGATTCTTCTTCCAGTTCGGACTGGCCGTCGCCCTCTCGGTCCTTATCTCCGTGGTGGTCTCATTTACCCTGACTCCCATGCTCTGCTCAAGACTTTTAAGGAATGATCCCCGAAAAGGCCGAATTTCCCTTGCTCTGGAGGGGATGTTCAAGAGCGTGGAGAGGACCTATGCCAGGTATCTGGATCTGGCCCTGCGGCACCGATGGAGCACCCTGGGCACGGCCTCTCTCATCTTTTTTCTAGGACTTGCGCTGATCCCCTTTGTTCCCAAGGGGTTGTTCACAGAACCGGACGAAAGCAGTTTCATGATGCTCTTTGAACTGCCCACCGGCACCTCGGTGGATAGCATGGACCAACATCTTCGCCAGATTGAGACCATCGTCTTTTCTCAGGAGGAGGTGGAAAGTGCCTTTTCGGGGACAGGCATGATGGGAGGCACCAATACGGGCCTTCTCTTCGTTGTTCTTCACCGTCCACATCAACGAGAGGCGAGTCAGGCGGAAGTCAAGTCACGACTTCGAGAACTGGTCACCGAGGCGGTGCCCGATGCACATATTGCCATCGAGAACATGAGCCCCATGGGTCACGCCGGGAGAAACGCAGATGTGCAATTCATTGTAAAGGGACCTGCAGTGGAGGACCTGGACCGGGTAACGGCCCAGATGATGGAACTGATGGAGCAGACTCCCGGACTGGTCGATGTTGACAACGACCTGCGCCTGGACAAGCCGGAGTTGAAGGTCAGCATAGCCCGAAATCTGGCCGATGACCTGGATGTGGACGTCCGGAGCATCACCGAGAATTTCAATATCCTCTTTGGAGGACTGGACGTGGCCACCTTCAAAGAGGGCGGCAAGCGCTATGACATCCGGCTGAGAGCTCTGCCCGATGCCAGACTCAGCGCAGAGGATCTTCTGCAAAGCTCCATGCGTTCTGCACAGGGCGCGCTGATTGACACAGCCAACCTGGTCGAAGTTGAGCAAGGAACGGGTCCGGATTCCATCAATCGTCATAATCGGAGCCGCTCGACCATTCTCTTCGCGAATCTGGCAGGAATCTCCCTGGGGACGGCCCTGGAAAGGATGGGGGAAATCGCCGATGGACTGATTCCCGATGATCCTGCATGGTCTACCGCCATGACCGGCGCATCGGATTTTTTCACCGAGTCGTTCCAGTACCTGATCTACGCCATAGCGATTGCGCTTCTCATGATTTACCTGATCCTGGGTTCTCAGTTCGAGTCGTTTATTCATCCCTTTACCATCATGACCTCGGTTCCCCTGGCCATAACGGGCAGCCTGGGTCTCCTGCTGGTCACCGGATCGCAGCTGGACATTTTTTCCCTTATCGGGCTGGTCATGCTGATTGGAATCGTCACCAAAAACGCCATCTTGCTGGTCGACTTCACCAACCAAATGCGGCGCGAGGGCATGGACCGCGAGCAGGCTCTTCGCCGGGCGGGACCACTCAGATTACGTCCCATTCTGATGACGGCATTCACCACCATGGCGGCGGTCCTTCCAGTCGCCATCGCGTTGAGTGAAGGTGGCGAGCAGCGTGCCCCGATGGCAGTGGCTGTGATCGGGGGCATGTTTACCTCAACCTTCCTGACGCTGCTGGTGGTTCCCTGTGTCTACACCTTGATGGACGACTTTGGAAGCTGGTTTACCGGCCTATTTGGCGGAATCAAAGTGGCGGAAGAGACCGCAAGAGACGACTCATGAAGTTTAAAATACTGGAAATACTGAGACTGGCTGTACCACTGGCGGTTCTGCTTAACACGGGGTGTGGTGGAGAAGACAGCGCTGCAGAGATCGGGGCGAGTAAAGAAAATGCCCTCAGACCACGAGAGGTTGCCGTGACACCCGTGATCCGCAGAGATTTCAAGCAGACCCTTCAATCAA
>JAPYTY010000162.1:3542-5404 GCA_029942065.1 Acidobacteriota bacterium
CGCTCATGGCCGGAGATCAGGCCACCCTGAGCGCCCTGATTGAAGGTCCGCTCGAGACGGTATGGGTCGATATCGGAGATTCCGTCGGAAAAGGACAGGTTCTTTTCAAGACCCGAGCCGTCGATTCCAGCCTGGCGGTTAGATCGGCTGAGGCCGCTCTTGAAACATCTCGTGCCGGCCTCCAGGAGTTACTTGCCTGGCGACGCTCCGAGGAGATTGACATGCTGCGAGCCGAGACCGCTCGTGCTGAGGCCGAGTATCAGAGACTTGGCAATGAACGGGATCGGGCGGCTTCCCTTCTGGAGCGCGGAGCGATTTCCAGATCCGAGTGGGAACAGGCGCGTACCTCCTTCGAAACGGCTGAGGCCAATGTTCGAATTTCCACCGAGCGGCTGCTGATCGCCGAAACAGGTCCTACCCGGGAAGCTATCCAGGTGGCGGAAAATCGAGTTGCAGAGAGAGAGATCGCACTGGCACAAGCACGGCAACGGCTTGAAGACACCTCGGTGAAGGCCCCTTTTGGCGGTATCATCACCGGCAGGTTCCTGAATACCGGAGATTACGTGAGACGGGCGGACGAGGTCCTCGAGATTACCAACCTTTCTTCGCTGGAGGCGGAAATGAAAGCACCCGAGCGCTACACCCGTCTGCTGAAGGTGGGCATTCCGGTGACCCTGAACATCGAGAGCTTGTTGCTGCAAAAAGAGGGCAAGGTCATTGCCGTCAATGAAGCCATCGATCTGGGCACCCGGACCTTCCTGGTGAAAGTAGCAATCGACAATTCTGATCATTCCATCAAAGCGGGAACCTTTTTTACTGCCGTCTTCCAGCTGCCGCCCGTGAAGGATGCCCTCTCCATTCCCACAGCGGCTTTGCGTGAAGAGGGAGGTCGATCGCTGGTCTGGGTAGCCGACGGCGAAATTGCCAGAAGGGTCGAGGTGACCACCGGAGAACGGGCGGATGACTACGTCCAGATTCGACTTGGTCTCACGGGCGATGAACAGGTGATCGTCGAAGGCGCCGGAGCCCTGTCCGAAGGAAACTCTTTGACGGTAGCTTTCCGTTAGCTCGTATGATGCAGCATGCAGGTTATCCCGACCTGTGCTATTTCCATTGTTCGCGATTTTCAGAAAAAGAAAGGTGATCATGAAAGAACGGTTGTTGCCTTTTGCTTACAGGGCCCGCCTGGTACTGTGCGGTCTAGGGTGCCTGATGTTCCTGGGCACTCCCTCCCAGGGCCAGTTCAATGTTTTTTCCAGATACGCTGCGGATCAGGAGCGAAGGACCGTGGTGGTACCTCCCACCCAGATAAAAGGACTGATGCGGGACGGAAAGGTTCTTCTGACCGAGCAGCAGGCCATTGAAATGGCCCTGCGCCACAATTTAGAAGTCAACATTGAGCGCCATAATCCGATTTTCAGTTTGTGGACGGTACGTGAAAGGGAGGGCATTTACGATCCACTTGGAACCTTCGATTTCAACTGGAATCGTGACAAGAGACCCACCTCATCGGCCCTGCAGGGAGGGACCAGCATCACCAATATCCTTACCGGCTATCGGTTCGGTTATGACCAACGGTTTTCGACAGGAACCTCCTGGGGCGTCAATTTCTCAGGATCCCGCAACCAGACCACCAGCTTTTTCTCGAGTCTGGTTCCGGCCCTCGACACCAGCTTTGAAATTCTAATTCGTCAGCATCTCCTGGAGGGTTTTGGTGGAACCCGGGATGATGATCAACTGGAGATCAGCCAGACCAATCTGGAGATCAGCCGGCAGGAGTTCAGGCGCCGGACCAGTGAGGTGATCCTTCAGGTACAGCAGCTTTACTGGGATGTGAGGTTTTCCCTGGAGGATATCAAGGC
>JAPYTY010000163.1 GCA_029942065.1 Acidobacteriota bacterium
CACGTTGACCGTCAGTCCCGACAGCGACAGGCCAAAGCCCAGGCCCACATGAATCAGTAAAAGCTGGTTCAACGATGAAGCAAAGGGGTAAAAGCCAAAGCAGATGGCGATCCAGACCAATCCGACCCTGAGGATTCTCAGCGGGCCCAGGCGATCGACCAGTGCACCCGTGAAGGGGGCCATCACGGCCGCCACCAGCAGGGTGAGGGAGGTGGTCCTGCTCACCTCGGCTGCGGTGGCCTGAAACTCCGCCATGAAGCGGGGAAACAGGTTCGGCGGAACGAACAGGGTCATCCCATTGTTGAAGAAATAAATCAGCGCCGAACAGACGACGATATAGATGCCGTAAAATCGTTTGGCGTCGGTGGTCTGGGGTGAGAGTTCCTGCTCGGAGGTCATGATACCTTTCTACCCAATTCGGGCTAAAGGGGAGGCAGGTTCTCAGGTGAGAGATTTCAGGATTTCTTCCCGACTCCCCGGCATGTCGGGGCGGGTGATCTCTTCAAATTCCGCCTCGATCACCCGCAGCAAGGTCTCAATGAACTGGGCACGCTGCTGGGCCCGAGCTGCATCCACCTCTTCTGACGGTTGATAGTGGTCGATCTCGGAAACCGTCAGGATGTTCTTTTCCTCCAACAAGCGCTCCACCGTGTCCAGGCGCTCCCGGGCAACGGAAAGTTCTCCCGCCATGGAGATGACGATCGAGAGCAGCTTATCGATGGCCGGATCGGAAAAGTACTGGGGTTTTTTCCCCTTGGCCGTTCTCAAGGCCTTGGGGGGATTCGTCTGTGTCGTCTGTGTTGTTGCCATAAAAACGCTCCCTCGAAGCTATTGGGCGACTATTTTTCTCCCACCACGACAGGCCAGCTCTTGAAGTGAGGAGAGAAACTCTTGGCGGGTGCTCCTTCGTTTCGAGCCTTGCCCTCCTCGAAACCCATCTTGACGGCTGTGGCGGCCATATCCGTGGCCCGGTACATGTTGGCGAAATTTTCGTTGGTGTTCTGGCACTCCCACTCCATGACGAAACTGCTGAAGGGGTCTGAGCCCCCGGGGACGTCCAGGTGCATCATCATGCCGCCCGGTCTGAGCAGTCGGTAGGACTCTCCCAGGATTCGGGGCAGGGCCGACTGCGAGGTTTCATGGAACATGATGTGGGAGAGAACCAGGTCGAAGCTTTCATCCGGATAGTCGGTCTCTTCGGCGTTTTGCTGCTTGTAGTGGATGGGAATGCCCATCGACCCGGCCCGGCCATGGGCATAGCGAAGCACCGGTGCCCCCACGTCAATGCCGTGAACCTCGGCTTCCGGATACTCTTCTTTCCAGGCCGTCGTGGAATTCCCGACGGCGCAACCCATGTCCAGGATCCTGGTGGGCGTGTGATCCGGATACTCCTTCTGATAGTAGTTGATCAGGGTGCGGGCCAGCAGGTCGTTCTTGGGACCCATGAAACCGAAGGCGTAGATGTCCATGGCGGCGTCATAGAGAACTCCCGCACTCACATCGTCATCCACCACATCGGTGTGATACCCGCCCGGCATGATGTGGATATCGGCGGCCGTGTGGTACTTGGGGATTTCCAGGTCCGGATCCAGTTCCAGGGTCCCCTCAGTCTTCTCTCCCAGATCCTTGTATCGTTCGATCAAGTGCTCCCTCTGGGGTTCCAGTGAATCGGTCACCGAATCGTACATCATCTCCTGGCTCTTTCTCTGCATGGCACTCCAGAGCTGGTAATAGGGATCCCGGGTCATTTCCCGGCGGACTTCTTGCAGTTCCTGTGGCTCGCGGCCGTGCTCTTTTTCGAACCCGGGTTTGACGCGGGCCTTGTACACCGCACCCAGTCCGCTTCGGATCTTCATGGCCAGGTGAGCACGAAACGATTTCACGAAGTCCTGCCGAGCTCTCTGATCCTGGGTTCTTTCGGGAAGCATTTCGTGGGGATACAGACTCATGGCGATTATCTCCTCTCCTCAAGCCCGGCGTCCCGAACGGCTCCCAAGCCCGTTCGAGGACCGGCGAGTGACCTCTTGGAACCCGCCACTTCCACAGGGGTAACCGGTGCGAGTAAATCTGGAGCGAGATTGTATAGCGAGAGGGAAACAGGGTCAAGGAAACAACCTCCTAGATTCAATGGGGTTAGAGCACCACCGTGCCGGATGGAGCCGGTAGGGTTTTTCGACGCCGTCTCTTTCTTTTCCGGATCAAAAGATTTAGGCTCCAATTCATGGAAATCCAAAGGAAATTGGGAATGGTCTCGGTCGTCCTGATGCTTCCCGTACTGGTGCTCGGCGGAGTCCAGTGGGGAGTGGAACCGGCCTTCCCGCAACCGGGTCTGAAACTCGTCCAGCAAACGGTGACACCGGGAAAGGGGGTGTTTCTGGTGGCCAGTTCCGAGATGAGGGATCCCCGGTTTTCCCAGACTGTGGTGTTGCTACTAGCTCATGGGGAGGGCGGTACCCTGGGTCTCATTATCAACCGGGCTTCCGAGATTCCGCTTTCCGAGGTCCTGACGGAGCTGGAAAATCCAGGCCTCGAATCTCAGTTTCTGTTTTTTGGAGGGCCGGTGGGACTGGATGGACTTCTCTTTCTGATGCGAACCGATCTTGAACCGGAACGGGCCACCCAGGTGATGGAGGATGTTTACTTCAGCGGGGATCGGGCCCTGCTGGAAGAACTGCTTGGGCAGGATCAGGATTCCCGTGATTTGCGCGTCTACCTGGGTCAGGCCGGCTGGGCTCCCGGTCAACTTGAAAATGAACTTGCAGGTGGCAGCTGGGATCTGGTGCGCGCTGACACCCATACGGTATTTGAGAAGGATCTGAAGGACATCTGGCTCGATTTGAGTGGACCCCCGGAAATCCCCAGATTTATCGTCCAGGGTGGAGTACAAGCCAGACACCTCGTTTCAGTTTGTCTCCCTTTTTGCCTATACTTGAAGCAGGCTTTGAAAGCATATCCGTTGCGGGGTGGTCCGGCGAATCACTTGCGATGATCCCCTTGGACCACGGCGCAGATTTTAGGAGGATTCATGCAGGACGAAGGTAATGCAAATCAGTGGGAGGGATCTGACCGAAGAGGAATGACCGAAGCGAAATTGCGTCATGTGAACGATCACTTGACGCCTCTGGCCGCGATCATCGTGATCCCGGGCCTTCTGGTAGCGCCTTTGCCGACGCGTGCGAAGGTGGCGGCGGGTGTCCTGATTGCCTTTTCCGTGATCCTCAACTACGTCTCGATCTACATGATGGAGCGGAATGTTCGCCTGATTGGGACCGTCCGGGTGGCGACCAACTATATTGTCAATATTTTTCTATCGTGGCTACTCTACGCTGTCTGGAGCCCGGTGTGGCTGCTGTTGTTGCTGATGTCGATCGGGGTAGCCGTTTACCAGGATCGTCGAGATTCACTGATTGCCGGGAGTGCCATTGCCGTGATGCTGCTCGCGGTGCACTGGAATTACGGAGACCACACTCTATTGGCCTGGACCGAGGTCGGAGTCAAAGCCTCGATCATTATACTGATCAACCTCTTCGTCAACGGTCTCAGTGACATCGAGTCGGAATAGCAAATCCGGTCCACTAAGGTAAATCGGGTGTCCGCAGTCTGTTCTCGGACGAGACTCCCGATATCTGCTTCACCACGGAGGATCGCAACGCGACGGCCTCGGACTCGCCGCTGTCGGGTTGGACCGAGAATTTGAGATCTACCTGGTTTCGTTTATCCTGACATTGCACCTTTCCCCCTTACCGTATCGATATGTCTGAACGTTCTCAGGTCTTGATCATTGCGGGGGTTGCCGGAGTGGGAAAAACGACGGTGGGCCGCCTGTTGGCAATCGACCTGGGTTGGGAGTTTTGTGAGGGGGATGATTTCCACCCGCCCGGGAACCTGCAAAAAATGGTGGCAGGTGTGCCCCTGACCGATCAAGACCGATGGCCCTGGCTTCAGGCACTCAAAGATGAGTTGGGCCGAGCCATCCGGGAAGAACGATCCCTCGTTGTGGCGTGCTCGCTTCTCAGGAAGAGTTACAGAAAAGTCCTGATCAACGATTTCGACCCTGTCAGGGCGGTCTTTTTGCAGGCGGAGGAACACCTGATCCAGGAGCGGCTCAGTCGTCGCGATCCTCATTTTTTTCCAAGGGAGCTCCTTCAAAGCCAGCTTGAAACCTGGGAAGAACCGGAGGAGGGAATCGTGGTGGATGCTTCTCAGGCTCCCGCCGAAATCGTCAGGGAGCTCAAAAAGAAGCTGGGACTGGAGAAGGAAGGATAGGGGCGCACGGGCGTGCGCCTTTTCGATCGGGTGGCACGGTTTTGTAGCGGCCGCTCTATGAGCGGCTCTCCGGCGTCGATGGGACCCTCAAGGAGTGTATTTTGTTATAATGAGATCAGCTGATCGGTTGCTCAATGGGGATCTCAATCAAACCTTTATCCGAGGCTCTGGGGGCCGAAATCACCGGTGTGGATTTGTCACAGCCGGTCGATGACGGGACCGGTGAACAGATCCTGGATGCCTTTCATCAGCACCAGCTCCTTTTGTTTCCCGACCAGACCCTGACCCCCGAGCAGCACATTGCCTTTAGCCGCGGTTTCGGGGAACTGGAGATTCATGTCTGCGGACAATACCTGCTGCCGGAATACCCGGAAATTCTGTTACTGACCAACGAGCGCGATCAGGAGGGTCAGCGGCTGAGCATCGCCGACGGCGGCTCCGGCTGGCACTCGGATCTTTCCTACATGAAAAGGCCCAGCCTGGGCTCCTTGCTGCATGCGGTCCGAGTTCCGAAGACGGGTGGGGATACCGAGTGGGCCAGCCTCTACCAGGCTTATGAGACCTTGCCCGAAAAAACTCAAAAGCGAATTGAAGGCCTCAGGGCGATTCATCAGTTTGATCAGAGGTCTAATCCCAGGCTGCCCCCTCCTGATTTGAGAAACCGGGATGAGCATTCCGAGGAACTCATAGCCCTGACGCCCGACATGGTGCACCCTATCGTCCGTACTCATCCGGTAACCGGCCACAAGTCGCTGTTTGTCTCCCTGCGTTTTACCATTGGCATCGCCGACATGGGGGAGACTGAAGGAACGGAACTGCTGGATGAACTGCTGGCCCATCAGGAGCAGTCGGAGTTCACCTACCGTCACAAGTGGGGGCAGGGGGACCTGATGATGTGGGACAACCGTTGTACCAATCACCGAGCCTGTGGGGGCGTGGTGGAGCTTCCCCAGGTGCGGCGGCTGCACCGAACCACCGTGATGGGCGACGTTCCGTACTGAAGAGCGGCCTCGCTCCGCTCGGCCACGTTCCACGTTCCAGGTTTCCGGAATGTGGGAGGCGCCGAATCCACTGACAACTAACAACTGACTACTGACAAGAAGAATTCAGAACGTTAGGTCCGGGAGTGTGGGAG
>JAPYTY010000164.1 GCA_029942065.1 Acidobacteriota bacterium
AACTGATGTCGGTTTCGTCCGGATTGACATCGGGAACGATTTCCAGACCTTCCTGCTGGGTCAGCCTGGCCAACTCATCAGGGCTAGCCTCGACCAGCAGTACATCTCCCTCATCGATTTGCTCCTGGGAAAGTGGAGTCAAGACGGTATGGTGATTGCGAATTATCCCCAGGATGGAAAAATCGATTTCCTCGGCCAGTTCCATCTGATCCAGGCGTTTGCCGACCAGAGGCGATTTTGGTCCGACGGCCAGTTCCGTCAGGTAGTCGCGGATCTTGAAACGGTCCATGAGACTGGTTTCTCCCCGGCGTTCAGGCAGCAGCCTGTTGCCGACCAACGTCATGTAGGTAATGCCGGTCAGAAGTACCAGGATGCCAATGGGAGTGAAGTCGAACATCCGAAACGGTTCAATTCCGTGCTCCGCCATGATCAGTGTCACCAGAATGTTGGGTGGAGTGCCAATCAGGGTCAGGGTCCCCCCCATCAGGCATCCGAAGGCCAGAGGGATGAGAAGCTTGGAGGGTGGAATTTTTAGCCGTCGTGCCACCATCATCACCAGGGGCATGAAAAGGGCTGCCGTGCCGATGTCATTGATGAAACCGGAAATAAGGCCCACCGCCACCATGATCATGAAAGTGAGGCGTATCGGAGTTTTGCCCCACTCGATCATTTTGATTCCAATGATCTGCACCACTCCGGAATCCTGGACCGCCCGGCTCATCACCAGAACGCCGGCCACTGTGATCACAGCTGCATTGCTGAACCCCGCAAAGGTTTCCTCGAGGGTGAGAATGCCGCTCAGGTTCAACGACACCAGAACCAGCAGAGCGACCACGTCGTAGCGAATCCACTCGGTGACAAATAAAATGAGGGCCACTAACAAGAGGCCCAGTGTGAACCCGATCTCAGGCATTCCCGCTACTGTATCAATTTTCTCGGCTCAAGATTCACCACAAAGAAACAGATGAAAATATTTCACCACAGAGACACAGAGACACAGGGACACAGAGAAAAATTAACCACCAAGACACCAAGGCACAAAGAAGTATGTCCCAGGGCGGGGACGCCCTCAGCCAGACTGTGTCGTTTTTGCGGAGCGATGTCGGAGATTCGGCGAGCAATTGTAGCGTCCGCTCTGTGAGCGGCCTTCCGGAGTGTGGGAGGCGCCTCAGTGCGCCGATTCCGGCCGACTGCACGGAAGGGGGTCGTGCGCCCTTTCTGTCAGAGGCCAGCGATCACGATCTTCTGTCTTCTGTCTTCTGTCTTCTGTCTTCTGTCTTCTGTCTGTGGTCTGTGGTCAGGGTTTCGAGACTTCCGACAAAAAATCCAGAATCGCCTGGTTGAATGCGGCGGGTTGTTCCAGGTGGACCATGTGGCTGGCTCCTGCAATCAGCACCTTGCGGGCGCCCTGGATTTCCCTGGTCAGAGAATCCGCCATGCCTTGAATCGATTCATGATCGTCACTGCCGGCAATGACCAGGGTCGGAATTCCGATTTCCCCGAGCCGGCCCAGGGCGGGCGGATCCGGGGAGGTCATCAAGGCGATGGTGGGGAATCCCAGATAGAAGACCTGAGGGTTGTCCAAAAGGATCCGGCTCATCTTTTCCTGGACCGCCGGATCCTGGGGCAGAAAGGGATTGGAGAGGACAATCTGGAGGGCTTCTTCGAGGCCGTCTGTCCGTGCCACGGCAGCCAGGGTCTGAAGCGACTGAATCAGCTGGTTGTCGTCGCCGTAGCCGCTGATCCCGGGAGATGCGGCAATCAGGGTTCGGACTCGTTCAGGATGGTCCAGTGTGAAATCAATTGCCATCCTGGCTCCCAGACTCAGGCCCACAATATGAGCCTTTGAGATATTCAAAAAACTCAGCAGGCGATCCAGGTCCTCGGATGGAGAGTAGGGCTCGCGGGGAATTGCCGATTTTCCAAGACCTCGGAGATCGTAGCGGACCACCTGGTAGTGACGAGAAAAAATCTGGAACTGTTCATCCCACATCCTGAGGTCCAGGCTTCCTCCTCCACTTATTAAAACCAGCGCATCGCCCTGGCCCATCATTTCGTAGAAGAGCTTGGTTCCGTTCACCTCTGCTGTGGCGGCCACAAGGTGCGTCTGGGCGGCGATGTGAGATCCGGAAAGGTTGCCCAAAAACAGAGTTGCAAGGAGGGTCAAAATCCAGGGCCGACCATTTTGCATGCCCTCAGGTTAGCACATCAGAAGGATTCTGAGTCCGCACCGAGAGGTCGGAATCGCAAGGGAGGAGTAGACACCCTCGGGCACCACCCAAAAACACTTATAACCAGTTGATTCTATGTTGTTTGATGAGTTTCAGAAAGGAATCAAGTGTCAACCGGAGTTGCCACAGCCAAAAGCGACGGTGGAGGCGCTGCAGGTGTCAAAGACGCCGGGTAAGTTGTTCTTTCGTGAATATTTATACTCAAATGGATATACTATCTCCCGAGCAGGCTGGTCTTTTGGCACGGCTGGAGCATTCTGTGGGCTCGTCGTTGGACTATAATCAAAGAGGATCTGGAAAATTCAGACGTGCTGAAATCAGCAGTCGGTGCCATCAGTTTGTGCTGATCGTGCTGATTAGGTGAGGAGTCGAGAATTTGTATGTATAATCCGGGTTAATCTTGAACTAAAGATTGTTAACGCCTCTTTGAAAGGACGAGCCATGGCCGATGAAAATTATGATGTGATAGTCGTGGGTTCCGGAATGGCGGGTTTTCTGGTTGCTGCCCGAATCGCCGAAAAAGGAGTGAATCCACGAACTGGAGAACCCCTCAAGCTGGCCCTGGTGGAAAGAGGCCCTTATCTGGCGGGAACCCCCCGGTCGGGCTATGGGGTTCCTTTGCGGCGCAAGATGTTCACCCATATCACCCGTGAATTCCATGAGAATGGGCGCTATCAGATGCAGTACTACCCGGATGGTCCCGATGGGCCCAATGTCTACCCGCATTCGGCAGGCAGTGTGGTGGGAGGAGGCAGTCTCCATTGGAGAGCCATGACGCGAGTGCCGAGGGAAATGGACTACCGAGCCTGGTCGGAAGTTCATGATGCGACCGGGTGGACCCCCGAAAACTTCCGCGAACCCGCTGCTGAGGTCGCTGAAATGTTCAACATCCATTCCCGGCCGGATGAAATGCTCCCACGAGGTGATCTTCTCTATCGAGACGCAGCCAACCGGATGGGTCTTTCAGTGGTGGATTCCCAGGTGGCCAAAAAGAACTGCATCATGTGCTGGGGATGCGAGGGATCAAATTTCTGCAAGTATGATTCGCGCATGGGCAGTTTCGTGGCTTATTTGCCCATTCTGGAGAAGGCCGGGGCCAGTATCATCCCCAATGCCGAGGTCCAGAAAATCGAGATCGAGAATGCACGAGCCACGGGAGTCATTTACAACCAGATGGGAACCACCAAAAGGATCACGGCTCCCAAGATCATCGTTTCCTGCGGGGCCTTCGGAACGCCGATGCTGTTGCTTCGCTCCGGCTACGGTCCCCGGGACTTGCTGGGAGCTAGCACTCTGGTGGAAAATCCCAATATAGGCCGAAATATTGACGGGAGACCGGGCCCAATGGTTCTGACCGGAAAATTTTCGGATCCGATGACGGATGGGAGCTATGCCGATGGAGGCTTCTATGTGATTCACGATACGGCATCCGATCGCAAGATGGAGCGATTTCAGTTGCGCTGGGAACCCATTGTTCTGGGTGATCCCGACCGGATCGCCCTCAACGCCCTGGCGCCTGAATTCGGGCGCGACCACAAGGAGTTCATGCGGCAGATCTCGAATCCGCAACTGCGAACCAAAGCCAAGACCCTGCTGACCACTCAAGGTAGAATTTTGATTCGACTGATTCGTCCGCGACAGGTTTATGGATCGGTCGACGATCGAGGGGCCTGGTCTTATGACGCTCATCATGCCAGCCTCGCGCCCTTGTTCAAGGAGGCGAAAGAGGTGGGCGAGAGCATCATGCGAGAGATGGGAGCCAAGGAAATCCTGGAAACACGAAGTCCGACCGGAACCTCCTTCAACTCCAATACCGGCTCCTGCCGGGCCGGGAGTGATCGACGGAACTCGGTGGTGAACCCCCATTTTGAATCTCATGATGTGGAAAATCTGTTGATCGTGGATGCCAGTGCGACTCCCTTTGGAGCTACCATCGGCTACGGTGCCCCGACCGCCACCGTAGCGGCTTTCGCCTATCGAAGAATCATCGAGCGCCACTTCAGTCGTTAGGCAAGGTGTTTACTGCACCACAAAGACACAGAGAAGAGAATTTCACCACAGAGACACAGAGAAGGAATTAACCACAAAGACACCAAGTCACAAAGAAAACTGTCCCAGGGCGGGACGCCCTGAGCCAGACTCTGTCGCTCCTTCGGAGCGAGGCCGGGGACAGGGTGAGCTTGTGTAGCGGCCGCTCTAGGAGCGGCTTTCCGAAAGCACGAATGCCCCAGACTGCACGTTTCCCGAGCGCTCTCGGTGAGGGAAGTTGTTGTGGGTTTTTCCTCGATGATAAGCTCTTCTCATGTCTTTCCTGAAGATCAAGAAGGCCTGGGATCAGATACCCTCCTCTCAGGTTACTCCAGAAGACAGCTATGTGAACCGACGTCGATTTTTCAAACAACTGGGGTTCACAGGGATGGGTCTCCCCTTGGTTGCCGGCTGCACCGAGGAAATTGAGGAGCCCGGCGGATCCACCGGTCCTTATCGACAGGTGCCCCGTTTTTGGGTCCAACAATGGGAAGTATTGTTTCCGGCCGCCGCCAACGCCCGGTTCAAAACAGAAAGAGGCGTCACCGATGAAAAAATCACCACTGGCTATAATAACTTTTATGAGTTCACGACCACCAAGCAGCGAGTGAAGGATCTGGTGGAAGGCTTTGAGGTCAGCCCCTGGAAGGTCGAAATCAAGGGAGCAATTGAGAAGACGGGAAGCTATGACCTGGATGATCTGATCCGGATGGGCCAGCTCGAGGAGCGCCTCTACCATCTGCGCTGCGTCGAAGCCTGGTCGGCGAATGTACCCTGGACGGGCTACCCGCTCTCCCAGCTCATCGAGCAGCTCAATCCTAGTTCGGATGCTAGATTTGTGCGGTTTGTGACGATCCTGAGGCCCGATCAGATGCCGGGACAAGCGGGTCTGCAGGCTTATTCATGGCCTTACTACGAGGCTCTCAATGGAGGAGGCGATGAATGAGCTGACGCTGCTGACATTTGGCGTTTACGGGCATCCCCTTAACAAGCAATGTGGGGCACCTGTACCCGGAGGATGACCGCCAGTATTTTTATTGAGCTAGCCCGTATTATGCATAAATTCTCTACTGCATCGCCGCTATCATCCGTCCTGACTGTGTTGC
>JAPYTY010000165.1 GCA_029942065.1 Acidobacteriota bacterium
GGCCGAGGATCTGCTGAGATCCCGCCTGGCGCCCCTGCTGACCGAAGGCGCCGAGCAGCAAGCCGCCTGGCTAGGTCGTTTATTGACCGGCTCCATGGAAGACCTGGTTCGCCAGTGGCTACAGTCACTGGGGTCGGAGCGTTTACTTTTTTATGAAACCTTCCAATACGAACCTCTTCGCCGGGCCTCCGAGATTGCTTTTGGCCGACGGGAGCTTCCCCAGTATCATCTTCAGGAAGCACAGTTCCTCATTTCCTTTGGTGCCGATTTCCTGGAAACCTGGCGCTCCAATGTAGAATTCACCAGTGATTTCCACCAGATGCGCAGCGCCCGGCCCACGGATGCGCCCGACAACTTCGTCTACATAGGATCTCGCCTCTCCCTGACCGGCTCCAATGCCGACTGGTGGATTCCCCTGCAGCCCGGCACTGAAGCTCAGCTGGCTCTCTCGATCGCTCATTCGATAATAGAACAGGAACTGGCCGTCGATAGGGTGGCCAACCAGGAGTGGATTTCATCCCTTCTGGCCCCCTACTCGCCCGAGTCCACCCGCGCGGCGACCGGCGTCGAGGTTTCCACGGTTAACGAACTGGCGCGGCGACTTTGTGAAAACTCTCCCTCCCTGGCACTGGGTGGCGGAATCAGTTCCTCGGGAGAAAAGGCGGTTTCTCTGGAACTGGCCGTATTGCTCCTCAACGCCCTGGCTGGAAACGTGGGGCGGACCCTCAGCTTCGGCGCGGGTTCCGCTCTGGATCAGCTCGCCAGTTACCAGGAGATTCTCGACCTGGCCCAGGCAATGAACAAGGGCAAGATCCAGATCCTTTTTCTTCATCATGGCGACCCTGTTTTTACTCTGCCGACCAGCTCCGGCTTTACCCAGGCCCTCGAAAACGTCCCTTTCGTGGTCAGTTTCTCCAGTCTTCCCGACCAGACCACCGCCCATGCCGATCTGGTGCTTCCTGACCATCACTTCCTGGAAAGCTGGGGGGACCACTCTCCTCGCTCGGGTGTCATGACTATTCAGCAACCCGCCATGCAGCCCGTTTTTGATACCCGGGCAACCGCCGATGTGCTTTTGAGCACCGCTCAGGGAATGGATCAGCTGGCGGAGCAGTTTACCGATGCTACCTATTCCGAGAGGCTCTACGCTCATTGGGATACCACCCTGAGGGAGTCTCTCAGCCAGGAAACTTCCTGGGAGGAGTTCTGGCCCGAGATTCTCACACGCGGCGGTCACTTCGAGGAGACGCCGCCCCTGGAAGTCGAGCTGCAGAATCTAACCGAACACCTGCAAACGACCGAGGAAACGCTGGTCGGACCGGCGGGAGGCAAGAGCCTGCTTCTTTACCCTTCTCCTTATTTTTTTGACGGCCGCAATTCCAACAATCCATGGCTCCATGAGATCCCCGACCCCACCACTCAGCTGGTCTGGGATAGCTGGGTGGAGATCCATCCCGAATCGGCTCGGGAACTGACCCTGGAAGAGGGCGATGTGGTGGAACTGACCTCTCCCTACGGGACCCTGACGGCACCGGTACACCTTTATGACGGCCTGCATCCGGATGCGTTGGCCATCCCTCTGGGTCGAGGCAAGTCGGGCGACCTGCGCTATGCGTCGGGCAAGGGCGAGAATCCGATGCAGATGATTTCCCCGGAAGCCGCCGCCGACTCGGGTTCCGTCCTGTGGCGCTCGGTGCGGGTGGAAATCACCAAAACCGGTGAGCGACACCCTCTCGTCTCCCTGCAGTCCGAGGGTGGAGAACGGCCCGAGGATGCCCTGGTAGCCATCAACACGGTGGAAGTCCCTGCGGCGGCCAAGCGAATTTTCCCAAGCCAGCTGGAGGAGCCGGAGGCTCCGGCCGAGGAGCATGGGCCGGTCGACTATTACCCTCCCCACGATCATCCCGATCACCAGTGGAGCATGTCCATTGACCTGGATGCCTGCACCGGATGCAATGCCTGTGCCGCGGCCTGCTACGCCGAAAACAATGTTCCCGTGGTAGGCAGGGAACTCTGTGCCCATGGGCGCGAGATGTCGTGGCTGCGCATCGAACGGCACCAGGAACCCCTGATCCAGGTAACCGATATGGTTTCTCCCGACCGGATCTCCCTTCCCGTGCTCTGCCAGCATTGCCACAACGCCCCTTGTGAGCCCGTGTGTCCCGTCTTTGCCACCTACCACAACCCGGAAGGACTCAACGCCCAGGTTTACGCCCGTTGTGTCGGGACCCGCTACTGTTCCAACAATTGCCCCTACAAGGTACGCCGCTTCAACTGGGAGACCTTCACCTTTGATGAACCTCTCGAGTTGCAGCTCAATCCGGATGTAACGACCCGTACTGCAGGGGTGATGGAAAAGTGCACTTTTTGCGTTCAGCGCATTCAGGAGGGCAAGAACCGTGCTCGGCGCGAGGACCGTGCCCTGCAGGATGGGGATGTTACTCCCGCCTGCGCTCAAACCTGTCCGGCGGACGCCATTGTTTTCGGGGATCTCAAGGATTCCGATAGTCGCATCTCACGGATGGCGGAGCATCCTCGCAACTATCACATCCTCGAGCACCTCAATACTCGTCCGGCCGTAACCTATCTGAAGAAGCTGGTACCGGAAAACCCGTTTTTTAACGAGAACTAGATGTCGGATCAGGAATCCATCCAACCCTCCCCAGATACTCGGCCTGAAGCAGCCCGCTTCGAGAAGGTCAACCGGGATGTTCTGCGCACCTTGCTGCCGGGGCCCTGGTACTTCGCCTTGCTGGCCTTCTGCCTGATGGTGTTTGCACTCGGGGTGTGGGCCTGGAGCCGGCAGGTCGGGCAAGGGCTGGAAGTTACTGGGCTAAGGCATCCCGTCATGTGGGGAGCCTATATCACGACCTTTGTTTTCTGGGTGGGAATCGCCCATTCCGGCACTCTGATCTCCGCCATTCTTTTTCTTTTTCGGGCCAGCTGGAGAGCCGCCATTTCCCGCGCCGCGGAGGCAATGACGGTTTTCGCCGTCATGACGGCCGGTCTGTTTCCAATCGTTCATCTGGGCCGTCCCTGGCTTTTTTACTGGCTCCTTCCCTACCCCAACCAACGTACTCTGTGGGTCAACTTCCGGTCCCCTCTGATCTGGGATGTTTTTGCGGTCGGTACCTACTTCACGGTCAGCGCGGTCTTTTTCTATGTGGGACTGGTGCCGGACCTGGCCGTGCTGCGCGACAATTCAACCGGATGGAAGCGGCGTATTTTTGCCGTGGCATCACTGGGATGGTCTGGAAGTGGACGCGAGTGGAAGCATTTCTCAAGTGCCTACCTTTTTTTGGCGGCCCTGGCCACTCCGCTGGTGATATCCGTTCACAGCGTTGTCTCCTGGGATTTCGCGGTGGCAATCGTTCCCGGCTGGCACAGCACCATCTTCGCCCCCTACTTCGTGGCCGGTGCCATCTTTTCCGGCCTGGCGATGGTCTTGACCATCCTGATCCCGGCACGGGCTATCTTGAAACTGAAGGACTACATCACTGTGGGTCACCTGGAAAAGGTGGCCCAGATGATCATTGTCTCTTCCCTCATCGTCTCCTATGCCTATCTGACCGAACTTTTCTTCGCCTGGTACAGCGAAAACCCCTTCGAACAGACGGTCTTTCTCTCTCGAGCCGTGGGGGACTTCGCACCCTTGTTCTGGCTCATGGTCCTGTGCAACTGCCTGGCCCCATTGCTTTTCTTTTTCAAGGCCTTACGCCGTAATACGGTGATCCTTTTCACGATTTCCCTTTTGATCAACGTGGGAATGTGGACCGAACGGTTTGTCATCATTTCCGGGTCCCTGGCCAGAGAATACGCCAGAGCCTCCTGGGACACCTACAGTCCAAGCGGGGTGGAGTGGACCATCCTGTTGGCCAGCGCCGCCTGGTTCGCCTTCTGGTTTTTACTGTTCATCCGGCACCTACCCGCCCTCCCCCTGGCTGAAGTCAAGGAGTCGATCCACCACGCGGCCCATGGTCCCACACCTCTGCAGCAGGAGGTCAATACATGAAGGGCGTGCTGGGCATTTTCGAGGATCGGGAAGATCTGGTGCGGGCCCTCAAGGAAGCCCCCGGCCAGGGCTGGACGCAGCTTGAAGCCTTTTCACCTTACCCGGACCAGGAATTGTATGAGCTGGTCGAACCGGGCAAAAGTCCGGTGCGCTGGATGACCCTGCTGGGGGGCCTCACCGGAGGAATCTGCGGATTGGCCCTGACTATCTGGACCACCCTCCAGTGGCCCTTGCTGATTACCGGAGGAAAGCCACTGATCTCGCTGCCACCTTTTCTGGTCATCGTATTCGAGCTGACGATTCTTTTTGGGGCACTGGCCACCGTCACGGGGTTTCTCTACTGGGGTATCCTGCGGCGACTCTTCAGATCCCTACCCTATGATTCCCGTTTCAGTCAGGGTCACTTCGGCCTCTGGATCGAATGTTCTGAAGGGGAAACCCAACAAGTTATTGAATGGATCAAAAAGACCGGAGCCACCGAATGGAAAGAGCATTGAGAATTCAGGCGGGCACGGTGCAGTTCGGCCTGGCCCTGCTGCTCGGGCTCCACGGCTGCCAGTCGGACATGGCCGAGCAGCCGTCGCCGGCACCCTATTCAGGTTCCCGGGCTCCTGTTGAGGGGACGCTCCCAACTCATGGTCGACTCCCTCTAGATCGTGCCCGGATGGCAGAGCGTTACCCCGTCAATCCACTGGCTTCATCCGAACAGGTTGTGGAGGCGGGAAAGCGGGAATTCTCCGTTTACTGCGCCCCCTGTCATGGCCCAACCGGCAAAGGAGACGGTCCCGTGTCGGCCAAATTCATTCCACCCACTGACCTGGCCAGCCCTTTTATTCAGGAGAACACGGACGGATGGTTCTATGGCACCATGCGAAACGGAGTCCGGCTCATGCCACGCTATGGGACCGAACTCACTGAAGAGCAGTCCTGGCAGATCGTCACTTTCATACGAACTTTCAAGGAAGAATGAAAACCTGCCATGGCTGAGAGTCGCTTCAATCTCAAGGAACTGAAGAGATCTACCGTCTCTTCCCTGCTGGTGGTCGCGGGGGTGGGGACGGTGGCCTTCGGAATCGGTTTACTGATCGACCCGGAGCACGCATGGAAAGTCTTTCTGGTGAACTTTCTGCTGTGGACGGGAATTTCGGTGGCGGGCCCGGTGTTCTCCGCCATCCTGGAGGTAACCAATGCCAACTGGGCCCGCCTCCGGGTTCGGGAGGTGGCTGAGAGCCTGGCTGGTTTCCTTCCCCTGTCGCTGTTTTTCTATCTGCTTCTGGCAGTCGCTGGAGCGGGGTCGCTGTACCCCTGGATCGCGGCTCCACCCCAGGCGAGAGCCGGGGGGGGTTCC
>JAPYTY010000166.1:0-744 GCA_029942065.1 Acidobacteriota bacterium
ACTTTCAATCCTGGGGCTCACGCCCCAGGCTATTTCACATCACCCCTTCGGGGTTCTGGACCCCATAACACCAGGACTTTCCATGCCCTCCCATACTTCGGACTCTTGAAACCTGAAACCTGAAACTTGAAACCTGAAACGTGAAACGCGCAGGTCGAAGACCAGCGCTCGAAGCCTAGAGCTTCATCGATCCGCCGCTCCGGTCTCTTTGTGTCTCGATCTCGACCGACATTTCCCGCTTCCGCTTATCGCGGATGATTTCCAGTTCAATAGATCCTGGCTCCAGATTACGACTCAGGTCCGATACGCTTGCCACGGGGTGGTGGCTGGCCGAGATGATGACATCGCCGGCGCGAAGTCCGGCCTGGTGGGCGGGACTGTCAGGAGCCACTTCCATGATGAGCACTCCTTTGCTGTCAGGGACTCCCAGTGTCTCACCCAGTTGATCGGTCAGTTCCTGCCCTCGGATTCCCAGTCGGGGACGTTCCGGGGTCCCTGACTCACCTCGAGATTCGTTCCGAAACCAGTTTCGAAGCCCACCCAGCATTTCGCCCCCTTTTTCGAGAAAGCCATAGCGTGGCGAAGGTTCACGTTCATCAATCGTGACGCTGGACGAGGTGCGCTTCCCGTCGCGAATGACTATCAGTTCCAGCTGCCGGCCCACAGGAGTTTCAGAGACGTGCCGCTGGAACTGGCGAACGCTGAACACGGGAAGGGGACCGAACTGGAGGATCACGTCTCCTT
>JAPYTY010000166.1:754-5347 GCA_029942065.1 Acidobacteriota bacterium
GGGCTGTCCTCCTCAACTCGAACGATGAACACCCCGGCTTCCTGGGGCAGATTCAGATGGTCCACTTCACTGGCAGTGATGTCACGAAGCTGGACTCCCAGGTAACCCTGGTCGAGGGCGGCTGTGAAATTAAGGCCTGGTGCGTGAAGCTGGGTCACGTCCTGGGCACACATTTCAGCGGCACCGCCGACCATCAAGATGGCCACAAAAACGAAGTGCTTGAATTTCATGGTGTTGTTTTGCTCCTTCCTTTTCTCAAATTTTGATTTGCTTCATTACACGAATGAAAGGAAGAGGAGGTTCCCGAAGTTGTGTTTGATAAGGTAACCCAAGGAAAGACTCTGGGGTTCGGGATCAAAATACGTCGAGCATGTGGGTGTACTTGAAGGTCAGGGACTTATCCAGTTCGCCCGTCCCAAAAGTATCCCTTTGTTCGTTGTAGACGATGAAGATATCACTGAGGGGCCGGTGGATCAGGTTGAACCGCAGATTGGTACTGACCTCGTGCAGGTCGCTGTTGTACTGGATAAGGGCGCTGAGAAACATATGGGTGCTGAAGGAGTACTCCAAACGGGTATTGACCAACCGGGAAGAGAAATCCCCTTGCTGGAGCTGGAGCTTATCCCACCTGAATTGAGCGCTCGCATTGAAACGGTAGTGAGGTTTCAAATCGAGTCTGAGCTGTAATCCCTTGCGAGCACCGTCCCAGAAATCCCCTGCTTCATATTTTATCCTACCCGAGACGGAGGCACTGGGGTTGGAGTTGAATGCTGCGAACCAGTGGTTGAAATGGTAGTCCCCCGGGGCAATTTCCACGTTTCTCCGGATCGAGAAGGGCTCCTCCAGCCTCTCGAACTGCAAGGTCCGGCCGATTTCAAGGCTTCCTCCGTCCTGGAGGCTGAGCTGGAATTTGAAATCGGTGGTCCGCGTGACCAGAAGACCCTCCTGATCGGTGAAATACTGGAGCCGGACACTGGGAAAGAATTCCCGAATCCACGAGATGCTGCGCGGTCGCGGACGCCAGCCGAAGGAGGAATCACTCTTTCGAACATCACGGCGGGGGACGAACCCCACCTCGGCATTAAAGTTTTCTCCGATTTCCAGGTAGCCTGTCCGGGCTTCCCAAAGGTTGGTTTTCCACTCCACCCAGATGCGGCCGGCCAGATCATCATCCTCCAGGCCGGGTGTCCGGGTTGCCGCCAGGAAAGAGGAGATCCGGAAGTTCTCCCAGACGCGGAAGTTGGCATCGACGCCGAAGGTGCGATTGAATTCGCCGGGCCGATTTGAATCTTTATTGATGAAGAGAGCACCCACCTCCGAGTTCTTGAGAATATTTCGTTTGACGCGCAGCACCGTGAAGTTGGTAGCCGGGCTGGAACCGAAATCACGCGTCTGCATGTTGAACAATCCCATTCCGTATTCTCCAACACGTCCCGTCAAGCGGGCCCCTCCCAGAATGGGCTGAGGCCGGCCGTCGGCTGACAGGCCGATCCGGCGGCTGAAAAAGAGAACGACATCCTGGGACGCATTGCGTTGACCGGTGGACCCGAAGGTGAAGATGCCCGCATTCTCCAGAAAAAAATCGCGTTTCTCGGGAAAAAATAAGCTGAACCGGGTCAGATTGATCTGTTGCTCATCGACTTCCACCTGAGAAAAGTCGGTGTTGAGGGTGCCATCCAGGGTGAGGCCGGAGCTCAGGCTGTATTTGAGATCGAGGCCGACATCGCCCTGACTGTCCAGATCATCCCCACGGAACTTACGAATTTCTCCGGTGACGAAGGGCTTGACCTTGAAATTTCGTCCGGGGCGAATTCCTTCCATTCCCTGTAGATTTCCCGCATAGGAGACGTTGAATGAGATGAAGCGACGAGGCATGAGAGACCAGAAGGCCTGCTCGTTCCTGCGGCGGATCCGCCTCTGAAAATTGATGCCCCATTTCTGCTCTTCCGTGTCGGGAAATCGCAATGATTTAAAGGGGATTCTGACTTCGGCAAGCCATCCTTCATCCGTGATCCTGGTCTTGACATCCCAGACATCTTCCCAGGGGACGTTTTGTTCTCTCCCTTCATCGACTGCCTGCAGTTCGCGCTTGGCTCCGGCGGGATTGATGAAGAAGGCGTAGGAGTTGCGGTCGTCGTTAAAGGTGTCCAGGTAAAAGGAGACGCCATCGTCCTCGGACATGGAGAAATCCTGTTTCAAGGTGTTGATGATGAGCTTGTCCGGTTCGGGATCGTAAACCGTCGCACCGAAATAAATGGCTTCGTCATCATAGAGGACCCGGATTTCCGTTTTTTCTGTTGCCGGCTCACCCTCGAAAGGTTCCCGTTGAAGGAAGTCGGTGGCAGGTTCGGCCCGGGCCCAGGCGGGTTCGTCCAGGATAGCATCCAGCTTGATGGGAGTCTCCGTGCGAACGGCAAACACTTCTCGTTCTTCAGGCTTCGCGGGGATCTGAGCAGATAAAAACGAATTTCCGAGGAGCAGCACCAGGGCAGCTGTCAGAGGCTGGAGCGGTATCTGAGCTTTTAGTTCCACCTGTTGTCCATTGGTAAAAAATGGCGTTCAGTATCCAACATCCGGTCAGCGATTTCCAGTCTCGACAACCCATGTACCCTTCGGGCTACAGTTTACCGCAGTTGTCTTTGAGGGTCTGAGAACATAGGATGGACGCCATTATCTTCAAGGGAGGAAGAAATTCATGATTAAGCCCATGGGTTCTGGAACAAGGGTCGCGGTTGCTTCCATATGCGTTTGGTTGGGTGCGGTTGGATCCCTGGCTGCACAGAGTGTTCGGGATGACGAGGCGGCTTGCAAGGCCCTGCTCGAAACCCGCAATCTCACTCTCGGAGTGGCTCGATTGGTGGAAGCCACCGAGACCATCCCTCGATACTGTTACGTCAAGGGATTGATCTCCCCGGCGATTGCTTACCACGTTCAGCTGCCGCTGCCTCGAAACTGGAATGGCCGATTCGTTAACTGGGGAGATGGGGCCAAGGACGGGGATCTGGATTTTGCCGATCACCGGGTGGCCCAGGGTTACGCGGTCGCCAACAGCAACACGGGTCACGACGCCGGTTCCGAGCCGGGAGCCTCCTTCGGCCACAACAACCGGCAGGCGGAAATCGATTTCGGATATCGGGCCGTGCACCTGACGGTCAATGCGGCCAAAACGGTGATCGAGGCCTATTATGGAAGCGCCGCCGTTTTTTCCTATCACGAGGGCTGCTCGACGGGCGGACGGCAGGGCTTGATGGAGGCTCAGCGTTACCCTGACGACTTTGACGGGATCATTGCGGGAGCTCCGGTCAACTTTTACCAGGAACTCAACACCACCCATGTGTGGATGATGCAACGGGTTTTCGAGGACCAGTTCGCCGGCAACCTGGCCTTTGATACCAACGGGGATGGGTCCCACGACAGCCTGACCAAGCTGAGGGTCCTCGCCGAAGTGGTCATGGCCAAATGCGATGCCCGGGATACCATCACAGACGGCGTGGTCGATGATCCGCTCAGTTGTGATTTTGATCCGGATGTCGATTTGAAAGGGAGGATGTGCGCGGGCGACGTCAATGCCGATGAGTGTTTCACACAGGCCCAGCTTCAGCTGGTCAAGGATTTCTATCGCGGCGCATTCGATAGCCATGGCGTGACCGTGCTGAAAGGACTGCCGCTGGGCGCGGAAAATCGGTGGATTCGCTATTTCGCTCATTCCGGCAACAATATGTTTCCGCTCTCTTTAGCCAATGCCAGCAATCACGCCAGTTACCTTTTTTACGAGACCGATCCGGGTGTTCCGGTCCAGGACCCAACCGATCTCACCCGTGTTCCGGTTCGAGATCAGATTCAGAAGGAGTGGGCCTGGTGGGAGTTCAATATCGACGATGTCACTTCCGGCAAGGGCGACTTCATGAGAGCCATCACCAATTCCGAAGATCCGGATTTGACGCGTTTCCTGATCGATCAAGGCGGAAAGTTGCTTCTGTACCACGGGTGGGCGGATGTGGCATCCCATCCCGAGCCCACCCTGGATTACTACCAGGACGTCGTCAGGACCACCTTCGAAGGAGATATCGAGGCCGCCAAGGACCACACTCGAATCTTCATGGTTCCGGGAATGGCCCACTGCGGCGGAGGTCCCGGCCCCAATAATTGGGACAAGCTGGCACCGCTGGTGGCATGGGTGGAGAAGGGCGAGGCTCCCGACTACCTGGTCGCCGCTCACCGCACGGATGGGGTCCCGGACAACGAGCGGAAGATCTGCGCCTTCCCGGAACTGGCGGTATACACGGGCCCTGCCGGGGGACAGAACAATTCTGCCAACTGGGTGGAGGAGAACTTCAGCTGCCGGTAAGATTTAACCACCAAGGCGCAAAGAATCTCACCACCAAGGCACAAAGACACAAAGTCTTTTTTCTTTTTAACCTACAATGGTGCGGAAAAAAAGAATTCTTGGTGCCTTTGTGTCTTTGTGGTTCTCTTGTATTCTTTGTGTCTTGGTGGTTTTTCTTCGTGTCTTTGTGGTGAGGGATGAATTCATTTTCTGCTGAAGTTCAAGAGCTGGTCCAGTCCAATTATCAGCTGATCATTGCCGCCCTG
>JAPYTY010000167.1 GCA_029942065.1 Acidobacteriota bacterium
GGTGAGTCACCGGTTTGCCTCGTGCGCTGTCTCGAACCGTTCCATCAAAGGTGACAATCGCTCCTGACCCTGGCCCGGAAACCGAGTCCACCACTTTCCTGCGATCGATGGTGTTCTGGACTATTTCAATCATCGGGCGCCACCACTTACGGGAGGGAAAAAGGACACTTCATCCCCTGGGGCCACCAGGGAATCCATATCCGAATATTCCTGATTGACGGCTACCAGCAGGACAGGCTCATATTTTTCGAGTCTTGGGAAGCGAGTTTTCAACTGCTGGAAAACCTCCCTGACGGAAGTCTCTCCCTTTAACTCCACTTCCATCTCGGATTCTCCAGTGAGATCTTTCAAGGAGGCAAAAAACCGCAGTTTCAGCATATAGGCCTATTATACGAAGGGCACTGGTCTTCGACCAGCGCGTTCCACGTTTCAGGGTGCACGTTTCACGAAGGAAAGAATAAAGTCCCAAGCTCGAAGCCAGATCGAAACCAAAACCCAAACCGTTCTCCACGCGGAGTACAAGCGACGCGTTTCTCCACTCCGAGCGTCTGCGAGGAGTTTCTCTGCGCGCGTAGCGCGCTTCTCCTGATTCCTTCTTCTTCCCCATTGTCAGTTGTCCGCCGTGAGTGCTAACATGGCCGACAGATGAAGCGGATTGTTCTTCTGGTCATCTTGTTTGCCACCTCCACGGCGCAGGCCGAAATTTTCAAGGTCAAGATCGACGGGGTCATTGACCCCATTACTTCTGAATTCATCACCGAAGCGGTTGAACAGGCCGAAGCGCAGGAGGCCGAATTCCTGCTCATTACGCTGTCCACTCCGGGAGGGCTGGGGGTATCGATGCAGGAGATCATCCAGATGATTCTCAACTCCGAGGTTCCGGTTGTCTGCTTCGTCGAACCTCAAGGTGCCCGGGCGGCCTCGGCCGGTTTTTTTATCCTGCTCTCCGCCGACCTGGCAGTCATGGCGCCGGGAACCAACACCGGTGCGGCTCATCCGGTCTTTCCTCTTGGCGGGGAAGACGAGACGATGCTGGAGAAGGTCACCAATGATGCCCTGGCCAATCTGCGGGCCATCGTCAGTCAGCGTGAGCGAAATTACGAAATGGCGGAAAAGGGTGTCGTTGAGAGTAAATCCTACACGGCTCAGGAGGCCCTGGAAGGGGGATTGATCGACCTGATCGTGGAGGATGAGGAAGAGCTCCTGAAGGCGTTGGATGGAAAAGAGATTACCCTCTTCAGTGGGGAACTCCAGCGACTCGAAACCGAGGGCCAGGAAGTAGTCCTTCTGGAAATGACATTTCGTCAGAGAGTTCTCTCTACCATTGCCGACCCCAATGTCGCCGTGCTTTTGGGGGTGCTGGGGCTGTTGGGTTTGTACCTGGAGTTCACGAATCCGGGTCTGATGGCTCCCGGCATTATTGGGGGAATCTGCTTCATTCTGGCTTTGCTGGGCTTTTCACTTCTCCCCATTAATTATATTGGAGTCCTGCTCATTCTCCTGGCCATCGGCCTGTTCATCGCAGAGTTGATGGTGTCAGGGTTCGGTCTTTTCGGGGTGGGAGGAATCGTTGCGATGACCCTGGGATTGCTGGTTCTCGTCGATGCCCCCAACCCGGAGGTGAGAATCCAGTGGGGGACTGCCCTGGCTGTGGCAGGCTCATTCGCTATTATCATCGTGTTCCTGTTGCGTTTGGCCATCAAGTCGATCAGGGCCAAGGTCATCACGGGGACCGGATCCCTGGAAGGCTCCATCGGACAGGCCAGGTCCCAGGTCAGCCGGGAGGGGGGAAAGGTGTTTGTGAGTGGAGAATGGTGGCAGGCAGTCTCTGAGAGTTCCATCGAGGCCGGTGCCCAGGTACGGGTTGTGGGTTCAAATGATCTGGTCCTGACGGTAGAACCCTATTTTGCGACCGAATAATGACATCAAGTGAGTAACTGCGTCATCTTCATGGCTGCTTGATGAGGAGTCCTCAATTGCTTGGAAAGCGAGGTTAGTATGCCCTGGTTTATTATCACTCTGGTTGTGGTCTTTTATCTGTTCTCGTCCATCAAGATTCTGCGTCAATACGAGAAGGGAGTCATTTTTCGCCTGGGAAAACTTCTGGAGGATACCAAGGGGCCGGGCCTGATCCTGGTTTTCTGGCCTCTCGACCAGATGGAAAAGGTGAGTCTGAGGCTGGTGACCATGGATGTCCCTGCCCAGGACGTTATTACCCGGGACAACGTTTCGGTCAAGGTCAATGCCATTGTTTACTTCCGAGTCGTGGATTCCAGTAAGGCCGTTGTCAGCGTGGAAAATTTTCTTTATGCCACTTCTCAGCTGGCTCAGACCACGCTCAGGTCGGTCCTGGGCCAGGTGGAACTGGACGATCTTCTGAGCAAGAGAGAGGAACTCAATGAGCGTCTCCAGACGATTCTGGATCAAAGCACGGATCCCTGGGGGATCAAGGTCAGTATGGTCGAAGTGAAAACAGTTGATTTGCCGTCAGAAATGCAGCGGGCGATGGCCAAACAGGCCGAGGCCGAGAGGGAAAAGCGCGCCAAGATCATCCATGCAGAAGGAGAGTTTCAGGCGGCAGAAAGACTCCTGGAGGCGGCTCAGACCCTGGCCAAGGAACCGATGACGCTTCAGCTTCGCTACCTTTCCACCTTGACGGAAATCGGGACGGAGCACAACTCCACCATTGTTTTTCCATTGCCGTTGGAGATCATCGAGCCTTTTCTTCGGGCGGGTCGGAAGGTTAAGGCGGGGGGAGATACTGACTAAGTTGGAAGGTAAGCTGAATCCTGGGGTTGCGATGAGGCTTTACGGAGTGGTCCTGGGTGTACTGTTTCTTTTTTACCTGCTGGGACTTTTTATGGGAAGGGACCAACTCGTGGAGGCTCGACCGAGGGAAGTCAGTCTACCCATGGCCGACACCCCTCTGGAAGATATCGAGCCCGAACTGGATTTTTACGACAGTTTGATGGGGCCCTCGGCGACGGAGTCGGACCCAACCGCCTTCGAAGACGAGGTCTCAGCCGTCCCGGAGCGGGTGGAGGAAAGTCCCACCGTTGCCGAACCGTCAGCATTGCTTCCAGTGGAGCTTTTCACGGTTCAGGTAGGAGCGTTTACGGCTGAGGGAGATGCGCGAAGGATCTTGATTCGCCTGGAGGCCAAGGCCTATGCCAGTGTCGTGAAGGACCCATCGGACAGCGATCCTCACTACCGCGTTTCCGTGGGTGAGTTTCGAACCAATCAGGAGGCCCTTGAAATGGAAGAAAGACTTCGTAAGGACGGCTTTCCTACCTATATCAAAGGTATCCAGGTCTCGAGTGCGGCCCGTTGATCGAGCGGCAACTGTTCAAGGGGGGAGTCCTCTCTCTGATCTCGGGAGTGGCGCTCTGGCTCCCTTTTCAAGATTCTCAATTCTTTTTTCTGACCTGGGTAGCCCTCATCCCCTTTCTTCTTTTTCTGGTCGGCAAACCCACCTGGAAGATCACTCTACTGGGCCATATCCTCATGACGTTGGTCTATCTGGGCGGAGTTTTGTACTGGATACCTCAAGTTTTGGTCCTCTACGGAAACTTCGGCTGGGCGATGGCACTGGCGGTCTTTGGAGTGATGCTGATGGTGTTGAGCCTGTTCCTTCTTCCGTTTTCCCTTTTGACTCGCTGGACAGCAGGGAAGTCCATGGTGCTGGCGCTTGGGTGTGCGCCCGGTTTCTGGCTGCTCACGGAACTGTGTCGTAATTATTTTCTACTGAACGGTTTCCCCTGGGCCTTGCTGGGGTATTCCCAGTACCCCTACCTGAGAATTATCCAGATTGCCGACATCAGTGGCGTCTATCTCATTTCGGTTTTGCTGGTTGGAGCCAATTCAGCATTTGTAGGAGCACTGCGGCTCAAGAGTTTCAAGCCGCTTGTGGTTTTTGCGATTCCGTTCCTGTTGGCGAATTTGTACGGAGTTTTTCGGGTGAACGGGTGGCAGCCAGAGGAGGGACCGACCCTGAATGTAGCCCTGGTACAACCCAACATCGAGTTATCCCGGGATCAGGAGTACTATGCCATGAAGTACTATGAGGCTCTGCCCGAGTACTATCGGCGTGCCGTGGAAGCCGGTGCGGAATGGGTCATTTTTCCGGAAGCTCCGAATCCCTTTTTGTATCAGGAGGACTTCTACTTCAGGACGTTCTGGGAACGGCAGGTCAACGATCAGGGAGCCTATCTGCTTTTTAACACGACCTGGGTGGACAGGGACCCTTCCCTGCGCTATTTCAATAGTGCCCTCCTGCTCGGCCCGACAGGGCAGGAAGCGTACCGTTACGACAAAAGCCACCTGGTCCCTTTTGGCGAATATGTTCCGTTCCAGGATTGGCTTGGGATCCTGTTTGAACCCCTGGTCCAGGGGGTGGGTGGATATTCTCCTGGAGAAGGGCTGCAACTTGGCAATATCACCGACACCCGATTTGCCACGCTGATCTGTTACGAAGGTATCTTCCCGGAACTGAGCCGCCGTTTTATCAGTCAGGGAGCCCAGATGTTCGTCAATATCACCAATGATTCCTGGTATGTACGGTCCACGGCTCCGAGGCAGCACCTGGAGATGGCTCTGTTTCGCGCCATTGAAACCCGCAAGCCCTTTCTTCGCTGCGCCAACAGTGGCTACTCGGCTGCCATTGATTATCTGGGAAGGTCCAGTCAGGAGATGGGGCTCTTTGAAGAAGGAATTCTAATGACTCAGGTTGCAGGAAATTCCTACCGCTCGATTTACTCGTACATCGGAGATTGGATGAATATAATGATTGTGGTCGGCACGGTAATTCTGGCCTTCGCTGGGCGTGGGCGGAAATCCGTGAAAAAGAAAGGGAGATGAAAATTTGGACGATCTTCACGAGCGGTACCGCGATCTCAAAGAGAGGCTCTCACATTTGTGGGAGTATCTTTGACGTAGAAGGGAAAAAGCGGGAGTTGGAGCAGATTGAGGAGCGCATTTCCGATCCCACTTTCTGGGAGAATCAGGAAAATTCCCAAAAAAAACTCCTGCAGAAGAGAAGTCAGATTGAAGAGAGTCTGAAGCTGGTGGAGGGATTTCAATTATCTCTGGGCGATTCTGAAGCACTCATCGAGCTGCTCGATGAAGGCGAAGACGTTGCTTCCGATCTCGAGGCGGAACTATCCCAGCTGGATAAGGATCTGTCCGAGACCGAACTGAAAACACTTCTTTCCGGTCCCCACGACCGTAATAATTCCATTGTCACGATCCATC
>JAPYTY010000168.1 GCA_029942065.1 Acidobacteriota bacterium
CCGGGAAGACCGCCTCGTTCCTCCTTCCCATGCTGCAACGTTTAACATCAGGACGCCTGGGGCGGATCCGGGCTCTCATCCTGGCTCCCACCCGGGAGCTTGCCGAACAGATTTACCAGACTGCTATTGATCTGGGTAAAGGTACTGGAGCCCGCAGCATCGCGATCTATGGGGGCGTCAGCAAGAACACCCAGGAAAAGGCTATCCGCAGGGGTGCTGAGATCGTGGTCGCCTGCCCGGGACGACTGCTCGACCATCTGGACGGGGGAAGCATCAATCTCTCGGGAGTCGAGATGCTGGTTATGGACGAGGCCGACCGGATGTGCGATATGGGATTTCTTCCGGACATCCGGAGAATTCTCAGATACCTTCCCGGACCCCGCCAGACCCTGTTCTTTTCCGCCACCATGCCGTCCGAAATACGAGAACTGGCGGATGGAATGCTCCACGACCCGGTGACCGTACAGATCGAGGCGAGTGCACCCGCCAAGACCGTTTCCCACTCCTTCTTTTCGGCCTCCCAGGGTCACAAGTACAAGCTGTTGCTGGGGCTTCTCCGGAAGACCGATACCGGGAGAGTGCTCATCTTCACCCGTACCAAGTGGCGTACCCGGAGGTTGGCTGCCGACCTGAAGACCCAGGGTTTCCGGGCCTCCGGACTCCAGGGCAACATGGTCCAGTCGCAGCGACGGCGGGCCATCGAGGGATTTCGTGAGGGCCGTTACGACATTTTGGTGGCCACCGACGTGGCGGCCAGGGGCATCGACGTGTCGGATATTTCGCACGTGATCAACTTTGACATGCCGGATTCCGTCGATGCCTATACCCATCGCATCGGCCGCACCGGCCGTGCCGAGCGAACCGGCGAGGCCTTCACCTTTGTCACGCCTGAAGACCAGCTCCTGGTGCGCGAGATCGAGAAGGTACTGAAAAATGCGGTCGTTCGCCGTAGTTTGCCGGAAGGTTTGCCGACCCCGAAAAAGTCCGGGGACACACCTGGCCGGAGTCGTTCGCGACGGAACCGTCCTCGGAATCATTCCGGGAGAAATCGCGGTCGGGGTCGTGCCGGCCAAAAAGTGGCGTAACTCCTCAAGTGTTTCTCCCGAGAAGCAGAGTTCCATGAATGTTTGATCCGGGTCGCTAGATCCCGAATTCTATTTCCACTCGGTTTTCTGGCCGCTCAGAGCCCAGGCAAGCCAATCCCTTTGGATTTCGGCGAGCCCGGGCTCGTGATGATTGGAGAGGGTGAAGGCTCATCCCCTTTATCCACCCGATCGTTAGCGGGCAAATCCTACAGGTGCTTCATTTGAAAGGAAAAAGCTGGGGTCTCTTAACTTGACAGAGCCTGGGAGTACCCTGCTTGAACAACAAGTAATGTAAGCTGGAACATTCGTTTTCAATCACGGAGAAACAGACATGGGCGATAAGGGTAGTAAAGATAAAAGTAAGAGGGAACAACGGAAGAAAGCTCAGCTCACTCCCAAGGAAAAACGAAAACAAAAAAAAGAAAAGAAGAAAAGTAAATAGGCGCCGTTGTGCACCGTTCAATTCCAGGTGCAACCTGACTGCTGGATCAAGACGGCATTCTCATGCTGACACCCAGCCAGGCCGGGCTGATTCGGGCCGCTCCAGACTCCCTGCTCCGGGACGGGGTGCCCGTCTTCCGGTAATGAGGCGCCCATTCTCGCCATTTTTTCCTCTACCTGGTGCCTCGGCTTTGGCCAGGTTAACTGCGGACATTTCGAAGCGGCAGCGCTGTCGTCATCAGATTTTTAAGGCCGGCTGAATCCATGCCTGAGGTCTCCGTTGTTCTGCCCGTATTCAACGGCGCCGGGACGATCGCCCGGGCCGTGAGTTCCATCCTCGACCAGACCTTGCGCGAGATCGAGCTGATCGTGCTGGATGACGGTTCGACCGATGAGACGGCTGCCGTGGTGCGAAAAATTCGCGACCCACGTTTGAAAATGATTCAATGCACCCACCTCGGTGTCGCCACGGCGGCGAATGCCGCGGCCGAGCGTGCTGTTTCGCCCTTGATCGCTCGCATGGATGCGGACGATTTCGCCTACCCGCTGCGGCTCGAGAAACAACTGCACCTGCTTCACCAGCAGAATCTCGACGTGGTTGGATGCCAGGTTCGCATCTTGAATGAATCATCCCGGGTGGTTGGTTCGATGCAGCGCTACCAGCGCTGGATCAACCAGGAGACCCTCGACGCCCGGCAGATATCGGCTCTCCGATTCGTGGAGTTTCCGCTGGTCAATCCGACCATCCTGGCGCGACGCAGCTATTTCGAAATGGGTTTTAGCGACTGCGACCTTCCCGAGGACTACGATCTGATGCTGCGTGCTGTCGCCCAGGGCATGCGATTCGGAAAAGTTGACGAGGTTCTGCTGGACTGGACGGACCATCCGGGCAGGCTGACCCGAACCGATTCTCGTTATACGTCGGAAGCATTCACGCGTTGCCGGCAAGTGCACCTGCTTGAGGGTCCTCTGCGCAACGTCGATTGTGTGGACCTGTGGGGAGTGGGTGACACCGGCAAGCCCTGGCTCCGCTGGCTGCAGGCTCAAGAGATCGACGTGCGGCACGGCTACGATATCAACCAGCGCAAGGTGAATGAAACAATCCACGGGGTTTACATCGCCCATCCCTCGGCGATGCCCAGCGCCGACGGCACACCGCTTCTCATCGCCGTGGGAGCCGAAGGTGCCCGCGAGTTGATCCTGCCTGAGATCCTCTCGCGGGGGTATTTCGCGGGCGGTGATGCCTGGTTTGTGGCGTGAATAAACGCTGGCCTTCGACCAGCGCGTTCCACGTTCCAGGTTCCACGTTCCACGTGTCAGGAGTGTGGGAGGCGCCTCAGCGCGCCGATTCCGGCGGGTGTCACACCAAGGCACGAAAGAAGAGAATTTCACCACAGAGACACAAAGAAGAAAACTCATTGCGCTCCTTCGGAGCGATGCCGAAGATCTGGCGAGAGGGGAGTGTTGTTGAGAATCTCATTGAAAAGTGCACCTAGATCCTTGCCTTTGAAGGGTAAAGTGCCGGTTGCCATCTCATAGAGCAGGACGCCGAAGGAGAAGATGTCGCTGCGGTCATCCAGCTTCTTATCCAGCAGTTGCTCCGGCGACATGTAGTACGGCGTCCCAACCGCTATCCCGGCCGCGGTCAAAGGTATATCGGCTGTCTCATTGGTGCCTGAGAGGTCTTCCTGGTTGTGTGCCAGCAGCTTGGCCAGACCAAAGTCCAGGAGTTTGATGGGGCCGCTCCCGGTGACGAAGACGTTGTCCGGTTTGATGTCGCGGTGGAGGGTTCCCCTGGAATGGGCCGCTTCCAGAGCTTTGCCAATCTGTGATCCGAATTCCAGAAGTTGTTCATTTTCAAGCGGCCCATCCTTCAGGTAATGTCTCAGGGTATGCCCCTCCAGGTACTACATGACGATGGAGGGCCGTCCTTCTTGCTCCCCGATGTCGCACGGGCCTCTCTTTGAAACCGTTCCAGGGCCTGGCGGTTCTCGGCAAACTTCTCGGGCAGGAATTTCAGGGCCACGTTACGGCCGAGGCGGGTGTCCTCGGCCTTGTAGACCACGCCCATGCCACCGCCGCCCAGTTTCTCGATGATCTTGTAATGGGAGACGGTCTGGCCAAAATCAACTAGGATGCTCCTCTTTTTTGGGCTGCTAGTAGTAAATTATGATGATACGGCTACACGGGGTTTGAAGGCAATCGCAGGTCGATTTCGGGTCAGGGTGTGAAGACCACGGCAAAGGGGAGATTCCCATTGATCGGTAGAGGCGGCGGCCCTATAATCTGGCTCAACTCAGAGCGAAGTTAAGTTCAACAGACAAGGGAGGAATCGAATATGCAGGGAAAAAGAGTCCTTTTGGTCGTGACCCTGGGGTTGGCTGGCTGGCTGGTGATCCCTTTGCTGGCACGGGTCCAGCAATCCGGAGCGGAGGCGGGCTACTCCCTTGCTGAAGGAGATGGGAAGGCATTGGTCGCTGCCTCCTGCGCCGGATGTCACTCGATGGGGACCTCCCTGAGAAGGGGCAGAAGCAGAGAGGAGTGGGTGATCACGGTCAATGATATGGTTTCTCGAGGAGCGCAGATGCTCCCTGCAGATGCCGAAACCATGATTGGCTATCTGTCTGAGCACTACGGGTTGGACTTCGTCCCCCCACTGGACCAGTTTGTTATGGTCTGGGTCGATCACCAGGGGAATGTGGAACCGCTGGCAGCACCCCCCGGAGCCTACAACCGGCCGATGCTCTCACCTGACGGCACCCAGGTGGCCATGGACATCCCCTCGGACACAACATCGGATATCTGGATTTATGACATCCCCAGCGATGAGCTGAGACGATTGACCTTTGAGGGAAACAATCGGTCTGCCACCTGGAGCAACGACGGCCAGTGGGTGGCGTTTGGATCGGACCGGCATCGGTCCCCTGAGGAACGATCCTACCGGGAAGATCATGAAGCCTACCGGAAACGGGCCGATGGGAGTGGGGAAGCGGAACGTCTGACGGATGCTGAATTCAACCACGGGCCTCAACGCTGGACCCCCGACGGCAAGACTCTCTCCATCTCCGAGATTCACCCCGACACCGGCCGGGATATCTGGATGCTTCCCTTCGAGGGGGACCGAACGCCCTGGCTCTTTCTCGCGACCCCCGTTCTGGAAGGGGGCGTTTCTTTTTCAGCCGATGGAAACTGGGTGGCCTACACCACCGGAAAGCCCGGCCAGCGTGAGGTTGTGGTCCGCGCCTTTCCCGAGACCGAGCCGGCCCATCAGATTACCACGGGTGGAGGAATTGAAGTGGTCTGGCCCCTTAACAGCAAAGAACTCTTTTACCGCAGTGGGAACAAACGGATGGCGGTGGAGATCACCACCGGTGACACCCTGACGGTGGGGACCCCCCGGGTCCTGTTCGAGGGCGACTTTGTCAGCAGTCCCGGCTCCCGAGCCTACTGGGACGCGACCCAGGACGGCCAGCGATTCCTCATGCTCAAAAAGGTGGAGTAGCTTGCTACGGGCCGGTATCCGGTCGCTCATTGGTGTCGCCGGCGGGAACCTACGCGATCAAGGAGCGCTCTTATTAGAGAGGAAAAACAGGGTATCGGCTCCCAGCCACTCATGAATTTTAGGGGAACTTCTCTTCGGATTTTCCAGCTGGCACTGGCTGTGGGGGTGACCTGCCCCCACGAATGGTACCACCCTCTAAGTTAGAGCCGGAGTGATTTGA
>JAPYTY010000169.1 GCA_029942065.1 Acidobacteriota bacterium
GCGCAGGATGAAGTGATCCTTCGGGCAACACACCGTGGGATGCTGGAATCTCAGTTGGGCCAGGCACGAGTCGCCGGGACCGAGTTCTTCTTGTTCAAGAAGGTGAACTCGGCCGATCAGTTCGGCGCTTCCATGATGAAATCGAATCGCCCCACGGTTTTTCAAAGCCTTGGGGGCAGAGGGCAGCAAGTGGATGACGGCATCGATCATGGAAGAAGGGGAGAAAGTGTCGGAGCGCGACAGGATCATTCCTCTTGAGAGGTCTTCTTTTTCAACTCCGCTCAGGTTCAATGCAGTTCTTTGGCCCGCTACCGCCAGATCGGACGGCTCATTGAAAGTCTCGATGCTTCTTACTTTTCCCGGCTTGCCGGTTGGGTAGACCGTCACCGATTCACCCTTCTTGAGCACTCCGGTATAAGGCGTTCCGGTGATGACGGTTCCGAATCCGCGAATCGTGAAGACCCGGTCAATGGGAAGACGGAAAACCCGATGAGCGTTCTCAACGGCCATGGCGGCGTGGTCCGACATTTCGACTTCTTGCCTCAGTTGCTCCCTGAGAAGTTCCATTCCTTCGCCTGACACACTATCCACGGCAACCACCGGGGCCTCCTCCAGAGGGCTGTCAGCCACAAGTTCGCGTACCTCGGCTTCAACTACCGCGAGGAGCTCCTCGTCAGCCAGGCTTTTCTTGGTGATGGCGATGATTCCTCTGGGGATCTCGAGCAGTTTGCAAATCTGGAAATGCTCGATCGTTTGAGGCATCACCGATTCATCTGCTGCCACAACCAGCAGAACCAGATGGATTCCACCGATCCCCGCCAACATGTTCTTCACAAACTTCTCATGTCCCGGTACATCGATGAAGCCCACGGTGGTTGATCCCAGTTCCATGTGAGCAAATCCGATGTCGATGCTGATTCCGCGCCGTTGCTCCTCCTCCAGACGGTCGGTATTTATTCCAGTCAAGGCCTTCAGAAGGGTTGTCTTCCCGTGGTCGATGTGTCCTGCCGTTCCTATGATCACATCGCACATTGTAATCGAAAACGAGGAGGTTTTGACAGCCGGGTGAGAGGCTCGTAAAATGCTTATTCTTAAGTTGTTGGCAAGAAATGTTAGAGAACTTATCGACTAAATTACAGAAGACCCTCCGCGACCTGAGGGGTGAGGGGCGCATTTCGGAACGGCACATCGAGGCGTCGATGCGGGAAATCCGCATGGCTCTTCTCGAATCGGATGTGCACTTCACTGTGGTGAAGGATTTCGTCTCCAGAGTCAAGGAGAAGGCTTTGGGGCAGGAAGTACTCGGTGATCTGATGCCGGGTCAGCAAGTGATCAAGGTGGTGCGGGACGAGCTGACGAATCTCCTGGGTAAGGAGACGATTGACCTGAAAATGTCCAAGGTCCCTCCCAGTGTGATCCTGCTGGTGGGGCTGCAGGGAAGTGGCAAGACTACCAGTACGGGTAAATTGGCGATGTGGCTGCGCAATCAGAAACATCAACCGGTTCTGGTCTCGACCGACGTTTACCGTCCAGCCGCGATTGAGCAGCTTTCCATCGTTGCAGGTGAAATCGATATCCCTGTTTATCGGGAGGACGGTCGTGATCCCGTCCAACTCGCCACCCAGGCGCTCCAGCATGCTCGCGATATGGGTTTTGATGTATTGCTCGTCGACACGGCGGGTCGTTTGCATATCGACATGGAGCTGATGGAGGAATTGGAGCGAATCACGTCGGCTGTAAACCCCACGGAAACTCTACTGGTGGCCGATGCGATGACCGGACAGGATGCAGTTAACTCCGCCAGGGAATTCAACCAGCGCCTCGACCTCTCAGGAGTGATATTGACGAAAATGGACGGTGATACGCGCGGCGGGGCGGCCCTGTCGATCAAGGCAGTATCGGGGCGACCCATCAAGTTCATTGGAGTTGGCGAAAAATATGATGCTCTAGAGGTATTCCATCCCGAGAGAATGGCCAATCGAATACTGGGCATGGGCGATGTTTTGAGCCTGATCGAAAAGGCCGAACAGGTGGTGGATAAAGAGCAGGCTGAACAGGTTCTCAGGAAGATTCAGAAAAATGAGTTCACCCTCGAGGATTTTCGCCAACAAATACTCCAGTTGCGTCAACTGGGGCCTTTGGAGGAGATTTTCAAGATGCTTCCTCAGGCAGGACCCTTGAAGGGACTGGACAAGGTCCAGGTAGATGAGAAGCAACTGGGGCATCTCGAGGCCATAATCAATTCCATGACCCTGGAGGAACGGGCGCATTATAAAAAGATCAATTCTTCGCGGCGCAAGAGAATCGCCCGAGGGAGTGGAAGGCCGGTTTCTGAGGTCAATCGGTTGTTGAAACAATATGTTCAGACTAAAAAGATGATGAAAAAGGCTAGTAAGGGCTTTCTTGGCAAAGGCTTACGTAAATTGAACTTTCCGATTTAGGTGCTCTCTGATAGAATAGGCCGTTACATTAATTTGGAGGTACACTCATTGCTCAGAATTCGCTTAAGTCGCCGCGGAAAAAAAGGAGATCCTCACTACCGAGTTGTGGTGGCAGAGAAGAAGAATGCCAGAGACGGACGCTTTGTTGAAATCGTGGGTTACTACAATCCTGCTATGAAACCTGTCCGGCTCCACCTGAAATTGGATCGCATTGATCATTGGGTCGAGCAAGGTGCACAACCATCGAATACCGTAAGGAGCCTGATCAAAAGAGTTAAGCAATCTGAGTGATCGAACTCGATCTTGTGCTATTCGCGGCTGGAGTCATTGATCTGAATGAGGCTCCTGCGAGCCCACTTATGATCTGAACTCGAGCCGGGTGGATTCCCTGATATCCAAGTTCAGTTTCAGAGGGAGGGACAGATGAAAGAGCTTATCGAAATGATTGCGAAGGCTTTGGTGGACAGTCCTGATCAGGTCGTCGTCTCAGAGGTTGTGGGCGAACAAATCACAGTCTTGGAGTTGAGGGTGGCTCAGTCGGATCTTGGCAAAGTGATCGGAAAGCAGGGACGTACAGCCCGTTCTATCCGAACCCTTCTAGGAACCGCCGGAATGAAGCTCCGAAAGCGATTCGTCCTGGAGATTCTGGAGTAGTTGCCCGAGTTCTCAAGTATTGCCCGAATCGTCAAGAGTCGCGGAATTCGAGGCGAAGTCGCAGCTGAACTTTTGACTGGTTTCCCGGAACGATTCTCCTCTCTACATAGGATCCGCATTTTGAAAGAGGGGCGGGAGTTTCTGGAGCAGCTAGAGAAGCACTGGTTTCATAAAGGCCGAATCATTCTGAAGTTTCAGGGACGTGATCGGCCCGAAGAAGTGGAAGAGTTAATTGGTGGTGATATTCAGGTTGAAGACGAAGACCGTGTATCACTTCCCCAGGGCAGTTATTTCCACTCGGATCTGATAAATTGCAGAATCCTGGAAGGTGAGGCGTCCCTCGGTACCGTCACCGGAATTCAGGAGACGGGTTCCGAAGGCTGCAACCTGGTCGTGAAGACCGCTGAAGGTGAGGAATTTCAAATTCCTTTGGTAAAGGCGTTTGTTTCGAAGGTGGATGTCAAGGAAAGGGCTATTCAGGTAAACCTCCCACCGGGTCTCACCGATCCTATCGGTTGAGCAGTTCGCAAGTCCGAATTTAGTGATGCGAATCAGCATAGTGACGATTTTCCCCCGACTGTTCAGTGGGGCCTTTAATTTTGGGATGATCGATCAGGCTGGGAAGAAAGGGTTGATGGAAACTCACCTCCTGGATCTCCGGGACTTTGCGGAGGACCAAAGAGGGACCGTGGATGACCGTCCTTATGGCGGCGGAGACGGGATGGTTTTGAAACCGGATGTGATTTTTGAGGCCGTGGAAAAATGCCAGCAGGATGGTCCGGACGGACACGTGGTTCTGCTGTCTCCTCAGGGCAGACGATTTGATCAGAACAAGGCAAAGGAGTTATCTTTAAGGACCCATCTCATTCTGATTTGTGGCCGTTATGAAGGGGTGGATCAACGAGTATCCGACCATTTGGCGGATGAGGAGATCTCGGTTGGAGACTTTGTTCTTTCGGGTGGAGAGTTTGCGGCCCTTTTGATGGTAGATGCAGTGAGTCGCCTGATTCCCGGTGTGGTTGGGAAGGGAGGGTCGGTTTTACAGGAGTCCTTCATGGAGGGCCTGCTGGACTATCCTCACTACACCCGGCCAGCGGAGTTTCGAGGCTGGAAGGTGCCGGACGTCCTGCTCTCCGGCGATCATGCAGGCATCGAACAGTGGAGACACCAGGAAGCCCTTGGCCAGACCCGAAGCCGGCGGCCTGATTTGTTGAGCGAAGATAAGAATTCTGGGAATCAGTTGGACAATAAAGAGCATATAAGAGGTGAAAAATGAAACTGGTCGATAAGGTCGAACAGCGACATACCAATAAGGAAATACCGGAATTCAGGGCCGGAGATACGGTTCGTGTAAACGTGAAGATCCGAGAAGGAGAAAAATCCCGAATCCAGGCCTTCGAGGGGGTGGTGATCGCCATCCGGAGAAGGGGGTTGGGTTCGACCTTCACTGTGCGAAAGGTCTCTTTTGGGTACGGAGTCGAGCGGATATTTCCTCTCTATTCGCCCACCATCGAGACCATTCAAGTGGTGAAAAAGGGACGAGTTCGCCGGGCCAAGCTTTATTATTTGAGACAGCTCAAGGGAAAGGCAGCCCGCATCAGAGAGAGACGGTGAACCCGTTTGGTGCACGGTTCAAATGGCACCTTCCCTGTTGTGGGAGCTCCCAAAAGTGCTGGTTAGCCGTGCCTGGTCACCCCCCGCAAATCGATGATCTCGGGTCACGCATTTGAGTACGTCCCAGGATGATTTCCCTCTTTTTCCCTTTCCTCCTGAAAGTAGGATCAGCAAAGTCCTTTTCGTTGTTTATGTACTTTATTGTCTCGAGATAGGGATTTTTCTACTGATCTATCCCTGGATTTTTTCGTGGGAGCAAAATTTTCTTCTCTATCAGTTTCCCTTTCTGAAAGGCCTGTTTCTAAACTTCTTTTTTCGAGGCGCAGTTTCCGGTTTGGGAATTGCTAATCTTATTTTAGGGGCCTGGGAAGTTGCCCATAGTTACCAATATTTTAAAAAAGCATAAAATTTCGTTGCCGACTCGATTTGCGGTTTCCAATCGACTCGTCCTTTCCGACCTTGACCCGCTCGACTATCTGGAATTGCTGTTCCAGACATCAGCCCATAT
>JAPYTY010000170.1 GCA_029942065.1 Acidobacteriota bacterium
TTGATTGCCGGCTGCGTGTTTGTGCTGGGCGTCGTCTTGCTGTTGGTCAGCCTGGGGTTGTCCTACGGCCAACTGATGGACACCGCCCAGCGAACCAAAGGAATTGGGGGGGACTTCATTCTCCAGCCCTCTGATGCCTCGCTTTTCTTTGCACTCAACAGCGGGAC
The DNA here is from genome assembly GCA_029942065.1 of Acidobacteriota bacterium. Taxonomy (GTDB): domain Bacteria; phylum Acidobacteriota; class UBA6911; order RPQK01; family JADFOI01; genus JAPYTY01. Next base: position 168 of record JAPYTY010000170.1, read on the forward strand.
CCTGCCGGTCCGAGTGAAAAGGATCATAGAGGAAGTGGAGGGCGTTAGAGCGGTGACGCCGGTTTTGGCGAAGTTCCTGGGCGATAAATTTCATCTGGTTTTCGGGATTGATCCGGAAAGCTTTGCCGGGGTCAATCAGGACCTGAGCTTTGTGGAGGGGCAGAGATTTTCCACTCCCCGTGAAGTCATCATTGACACCATTTATGCCAATTCAAAACAACTTAGCGTGGGTGATTCACTACAACTCCTGGGCCATGAGTTCACGGTTGCGGGAGTTTTTCGGCAAGGGACAGGAGCTCGGGTGCTGCTTCCCTTGAGCACGCTCCAGGAGTTGAACGGGACGCCCGATAAGGCAACCATGTTCTTTATCAGGGCCAGGGAGGGAAGCTCACTGGAGCAAGTTTACGACTCGCTGCAGGGTAGATTCGAGAATTACAAGATTACCAAAGCCGCGGAATTGCAGGCCATGATCATGGATAACACTCCGGTCTTCAAACAGTTCGTGTCGGCAATGGTGTTCATTTCTGTAACCATCAGTTTCTTGATTATCTTGCTTGCGATGTACAGTACCATCACCGAAAGAACTCGGGAGATCGGAATTCTCAGGGCTTTGGGTGCGTCCAAACGGTATATTATTCAGCTGATCCTGAACGAATCGCTTTTGCTGTGTGTGGCAGGAGTTGTTTTAGGATTTGGGTTGACCTATTTGGCGAATCAAGCCATTTATTCGGCGTTTCCGAGTATTCCGGTGACGATTACACTCTTTTGGCGTGTGGCGTCGGCTGTAGTGGCACTGGCGGGAGGTATACTGGGAGCGCTCTATCCGGCGATCAAGGCATCTCAGATGGATCCCGTGAGAGCACTGGGCTATGAATAGAAATCGAATCACTCGAAAAAAAGTCGTGGTTGCCGTTGAAGACCTTCAGATGGTCTACCGGGTAGGGAAGGTCGAAGTCCCGGCGCTGAGAGGTGTGGATTTCACGGTCCAGGAAGGTGAATTTGTGGCGGTCATGGGGCCAAGTGGTTGTGGAAAGTCAACTTTGCTTCATCTTGTCGGAGGGCTTTTAAGGCCTACTGCGGGGCGAGTCCTGATTGATGGTATTGATATCAGTTCGGTGAGTGACGTGAAGCGAACCGAAGTCAGGCGCCTGAAGATGGGATTTGTCTTTCAAAGCTACAATCTCCTTTCCACATTGACTGCCAAGGACAATATCGAACTGGCCAAGCAGATCCAGGGTCCTGGTCATCACGAGGAGGGAAGTGCCCTTGAAATTCTCCAGTTGTTGGGGCTGAAAGAGAAAATGGGGCACACACCGTCGGAACTTTCAGGGGGGGAGCAGCAACGGGTTGCCATTGCCAGAGCGGTCATCAGCCGTCCTTCCATTTTGCTGGCGGACGAACCCACCGGTAGTCTTGACTCAGACAATTCCAGGATGGTTCTGGATATGCTGCAGGGACTCAACGAAATGTACGGGCAGACGATTGTCATCATTACTCATGATGCGGAAGCCGCTTTGACGGCCGACCGCACCATAGAGATGCGCGACGGAAGAATTTTAAACCGGGGTAAAAATGTCCTCTATGCCATGGAGGAAAAGCATTCATAGTATGTCCGGTAAGTTCGTGCGAGCGGTAATGAGAGTCGTGTTCTGGAATTATCCCCGCGGTGGCTGGCAGTACGACATCGCTTCTGGATTGATTTTGGCCTTTATCTTTCTCACCCCGAAGGCCGTTTTTGAGGGTGCCATATTCTCTCAAGAGGCGGACCGTTCTTTCATTGAAAGCGAAACTAAGGTGGCCCTTCAGGTAGACGATGAAATAGAGTGACCGGTTAGAGTAATACCAACATTCTTTCTTCAAACCTTTCTCTTTGAGGAGACTCAGTGGTGAAATCTTGCAGACCGATGTTACTGGCCTATCTTGTACTATCCGCGTTGATTGGGAATCTTGTGCCGGGAATGGTTCCGCTGTCCCTGACATTGGAGGAAGTCTTGACCAAGATCGATCAGAGAGGATCGACTTTGAAGTCCATGAGTTCGTCCATTAGCCAGAAAAAGTGGACGGATATTTTGGAGGAATTTGATCAAGGTGAAAGTGGCCGGTTCGATTTCCTGAAGGACGGCGACGATATCTTTTTGCGCCGCGATATCTTGAAGCCTCAGCCAAACAGCCTGGTTGTCCGAGATGGCGAGGTGCTCTTCTTTCAGCCCAAGATCAAGCAATTGCAAAAGTATAACCTGGGTCAAGGACGCGACCGGGCGGAATTTCTCCTGCTTGGATTCAGTTCCAACAAAGAGGCGATGAGGGAAGCCTACGATATGCGTCTCGGTGAGAAGGAGATGGTTGGAGGGCGTGAAACCTATCTTCTGGAACTAACTCCGAAGTCGGAAAAAATATCCGCTTATTTTAGCCAGATTGTTCTCTGGATCGATGTGGATTTGTGGGTCCCGATCCAGCAGAAACTGGTGGAACCGACTCGTGATTTTTTGCTGATTCGTTTCGATGACATTGATCTGAACCCCAAAATCACCAAATCCAGGTTCGAACTGAAGATTGGTGATGATGTGCAGGTCGTGGGGAGCTGAGAGGGTGTTCACCATCAAGACACGGAATTTTCACCACAGAGACACAAAGACACAAAGAAGATAAATCTTTTCTTTTCTTTGCCTTCCAAATTTAGCCAACAAAAATTAGGGGCGCATGGCCGTGAGCCCACAGCAAGATCGTTGTAGCGGTCGTTCTGCGAGCGGCTTTTCTGAAAAGGCGAGGGACTCCGTTCTTCTTTTCGTGAAACGTGAAACCTGGAACGCGCTGGTCGAAGACCAGCGTCCGAGGCGCCTCCCACACTCCGGACTCATTCCACATTCCATGGTTCGAATTTTCCGTGCGAGCGGAACGGCCTTACTCAGGTGGCGGGGTCTTGTAGAGGTGGCGACTCAGAGTCGGGTTCCCCCGGTCCGGGTTCCGGGCTCTGGACGTCCGGAACTTCTTCGGACTGGTGAGCCAGGACCCAGGCGGAACGTCCCGTCATACGGGCTCGAGTGTAGAGGATCCGATGGACCACCGTCCAGTTCGAAAGGACTGCAAGGACCCAGACAATGGGATCCATATAGTAAAAGGAACCGATGATGAGAAGAACAATTCTCTCGGGTCTTTCCAGAAAGCCGACTTTACATTGGGGGATCAGAGATTCGGCTCGAGCTCGGGTGTAGCTGATGAGAACAGAGCCGATCATCACCACTCCCACTAAAACGACATAGGTCATTCGATCCTCGCGCCCATACCACATGATCAACCCCAGATACATGATCAGGTCCGAATAACGGTCCATGACAGAATCAAAAAAGGCGCCAAAGGAGGTCTCCCTGTTGGTCATCCGAGCCACGATACCGTCAACCATGTCGAACAGTCCGGCGACGATCAGAATGACTCCTGCGGCCGCGAAGCGCCCCTGCGAGAAGGCGTACGCCGTGAGGATGCTCATGACAAAACCCAGAAAGGTGATGTGGTTCGGACTGATCCGTAAAAAGACAAGGGCTTTGACAATGCCCCTCAGCAAGACTCGGGCTCCTTGTCCGATCTTTTGGGAAATCATGGGTGTTGATCCTTAGAAAATTTCCAGCTTGATGGTCAGAAATTCCTTGGGGTTCTGGCGGAAATCATAGAGCAACTTGATGACCTCCGCTGAGACCTCATTCAGATTCTGGTACAGCTGCTCGTCATTGGCCAAGCGACCGAGAGTCCCCTTGCCCTGCTGAATGTCGTCCATAAAGGTCTTGATTTGATTCAGTGACAGGCTCAGGTCCTCGTACAGCTGGTCATCGCTGGACAATTTCCCCAGAGTCCCCTCGCCTTCTTCAATTCGTCGAGTGATGGCCTCGATGCTTCCCACCATGGCCTCGCTCTTGTCAAAGATCGAGGAATCGTTAACCAGCTTACCCAGGGTCCCCTGACTCTGGTCAACCCGAATCAGGATGTCCCTCAAGCGACCCGTCGCCTCATTGAGCGTATCATAGACCTCACGATCCTGAACAAGACGAGCCAGAGTCCCCTCTCCTTCCCGAAAGTCGCGAACCAGCAGCGTGGCCTGATCCACGGTTTCGCCGGCACTGAGGACCGCCCGGTTGAGATTTTTGTAGAAAGAAGGATCAGTGAAAAAGGTCCCCACCGTGCCTTCGCCCGCAGCGAGAGGCTCGAAAATCTGGGTCAGTTTGTCGGAGAGGACGGCCAGGTTGGCCAGAACATCGTCTGCTCCCGTGATGAGTTCCTGAAACCCGGGCTGGCTGGTTCCCGTGATCAAAACCACCTTGTGAACCGTGGTTCCCATCATTCCTTCGATGATTTCCTCCATCACATCGGGCGGGTCGGCACTCCTTCCCAGGGAAATTTCAATGTATTTGTCCCCCAGCAATCCGATAGAGCCCAAGGAAATGTTGCTGTCGTTTCTGATCCAGTCGCGATAAGCGGATCGGATTTCAGTGGATACCACGATGTTCTGGAGGTTGGAGCGAGCCCGTTCGATGTTGACACGCACACTTTCAAGTCCAATCCTGTGCCCTTGAACCAGTTCCTCCAGTCCCTCGACCTTGTCCCTGGCGGTTCTGGTTTGACGAGCCTCCACACCCTGTTCCTGTAAAAACTGATTGTACTCCTGCCGCGCCTGGCTCAGATTTTCGGCACTGGCAGCAATTTCCTCTTCCAGTTCCTGCATTTGCTGGGTCCAGAGCTCTATTCGGGTAATAAGTATTTGATTGGACTGGGTGGGGGGCACCTCACTGGCTGGAGAAATCCGAACATCGGTGACATTTCCCACTTCCACCCCTGCCAGGAGCACGATGTCACCGGGCTTCAGACCCGAGACATTGTTCAAATAAGTTCTGGCGTAAAACGTATCCTCGAGCAAACCCACCTGTGTCCCAATGGTGAAAATTGCGGCCCCCAGAATGACGCAGGTGATCAAGACAAAAACCCCGACTTTGAGTTCCGATAAACTCGGTTTACCCTTTGGGCTCATGATTCTCCTTTATGCA
>JAPYTY010000171.1 GCA_029942065.1 Acidobacteriota bacterium
GGCCAGACCCATCATGAGATTGGAAAACTTTTTACCGCGGCACGAATCGGTGACTTTCTGCATATCCGCGACCAGTCCCGGAATGCTCAGGAACTGGGAAACGGGAGCCGACTCCTTGGTCTCCTTGTCGATCATCATGGCGGTACCGACGCCGCAGTTGGGATGGCAGCCACAGCTGACCTGACCCCAATCAGCGGAGGGCCCATGGACCACATCGGCAAAATCCGCAAAAGCGCCCATCAACGAGAGCGGGAACCAATCCCTCAATGGCTCGGTCAATCCTGTCTGGTCCTTCACATCCCGCGCCAGGTGAGAAAGGGTATAGCGCTGGCGAAGCCGTCGCTCGTCGGTAATCTCCTCATCACGTCCGGTAAAGGACACGGGCTGAAAGGCGATAAAAGCGATTTTTTTCGGGTTGTCCATGGCGAAACGAATGATCGGACCCACCTGATCGTTGTTCACATCATTGACCAGGGTAATCACCAGGACGATCTCGATCCCCGCCTCGTGAATATTATTAATGGCCCGTAGTTTCACATCGAACAGGTTTCCGATGTGGCGATGACTGTTGGCATCATTTCCGATTCCGTCAAACTGAAAATAGACGTACCGCAGTCCGGCCTCTGCGGCCTTGCGGGCGAAATCCTTGCTCTGGGCAAATTCGATTCCGTTGGTGGCACATTGCACACTGTTGTACCCCACCTTCCGTGCATACTTGATGGCTCGGAAGAAGTGCGGGGAAATAGTGGGCTCACCACCGGAAAACTGCACGGACATTTGCCGCCTGGGCTTGATCTTCAGGGAGTTGTCCAGGATTTCCTTGATTTCAGCCCATTCCAGTTCATGGACAAACCCAACCTGATTGGCATCCATGAAGCAGGGGTCGCACATCATGTTGCAGCGGTTGGTCAAATCAACCGTCAGCACCGAACCCCGGCCATGCTTGATGGTGCTGGATCCGTGGTTGTGAAGATCTTCATCATTGTGGGCTCGAATGTCCCGACCCGGGAAGTTGGACTCAATCCAGCTCAGGAACTTGGAATCGACTGCCATGATGTCTTCGAACTTGCCGTGCCGAGGACACTCCTTGACCATCCAAACCTCACCGTCACGCTCAATGATCTGGGCCTTGATTTCGCCCACTTTTTCATTGATCAGGATCTGATAATCTTCCTTACCCTCGATAATTTTCTCGCGTGCCTCAACCACGCACTTGGGACACAGCGAATCGGTCTCCCGGGGCCAGCCCAGGGTGGGTTTGGATTTCTCCCACGATTTCAGAAGAGGCTTGTCCGACCACTTGGGCGTGAAACTGGGATTGGGTCGATACTGGTTGAAAAATTGAAGGGAATTGAAAGCCACTTGAGCCCCAAGACAGAGAACCGAATCAAAGGACTTCCAGGCGGTGTATTTGGTTATCATAAGGTTGTCGAATTCCTTTCGTCTATCCCTTTTAGCCCGGACGATGCATCAATAAAACACTGCAGCGCCTACACCGTGGGAAATCTACACTTCTTTAGATAAAAAAACCTTACCCAGACTTACCAGTATGGGAAGATGCCCCCCCCCGGGTCAACCCTGTGGGAACCCCGGGGATGGTCAAGTTGGCGTTTTTTGGTAAAATTGATCCTGGACTGGATCACCCAGGATTCCGGCGCATAGCAGAACAGTACAGGAGAAAAACATGATTGATTTGACCGAGGCCGCCAGAGAGCAAATTGTCACTGCCCTGGAACAGCAAGAAGGGAAAACGGTACTTCGAGTGGAAGCCCAGACCAACGGCACCAGCGAGTTCTCCTATGGAATGAAACTGATTGGTGAGGAGGAAGTGACCGAGGAGGACGCCCTGGTCGACCATGGCACCCTCAAGATCGCCATAGCCCCCAGCAGTCAGGAATACCTCAAGGGTGCCACCATTGACTATGAAGACAAGCTCGTCAAGAGCGGCTTCAAGTTCGAAAACCCCAACAAGCCGGAAGTCCCGCAGCTGAGTGTAGGCCCCCGAGCCGATCTGACCGGCCCGGTGGCAGAGAGGATCCAGCGTCTGTTTGACACCGAACTGAACCCGGCGGTCGCGTCTCACGGCGGGGCCATTCAATTTCACGGGATCGAGAACAATAAGGTGTATCTGAGTTTTGGAGGCGGCTGCCATGGCTGCGGTATGGTGGACGTGACGCTCAAACAGGGCGTGGAACAACGCATTCGCGAGCTCATTCCCGAAGTGGAAGAAATAATCGACACCACCGATCACACCACCGGAGAGAATCCCTTTTATACTTGACGGAAACGAGCACCTCATCAGGGTCCCACCGTTGATCGAAGCAGATTTCATTACGTTACGTTGTTTTGACATCAGAGTTTTGATATAAGTTCATGCTCTTGAGGGGAATTCATGAATAGAAAAACTCTGTTACTGCCCGGGTTAGTCGTCGTTTTGTTCTTTTCTGCCTGCGGGGAAACCTCGGCGACCTTCGACAACATTCAGAAAAACCGCTTGATCGCCATTGGCTCGGCGCCATTTGAAGCCCCGTTGCTGTATCAAATGGGCCAGGACTGGGTCGGAGCCGATGCCCAGTTGGGCGAGTTGATCAACCAGAGCATCCAGGAAAGTCTGCAAGAGGAAACGACGCTGGATATCGAGGCGGCCTGGATCGGCTTGCCCTACGACGAACTGGCTGGAAAGCTCGAAAACGGAGAACTCAGTTATGTCCTGGGCGTTTATGGAATCACCGAGGATCGCAAGGAGAAGGTGACCTTCTCGAAGGTTTACTACACCTCTGAACTGGTGCTCATCATCAATCCGGTGGGAGCGGATCTCCGACCCGACGGCCTGGCCGGGGTAACCATTGGAGTGCGAGAGGGAACCGCGGTTGAGCTATTCGTCAGGGCCGAATTTCCCGACAGCAACGTGGCTCCCGTCACCACCCTGGACGACGGCATTCTAGCCCTCAGAAGAGGAGAGGTCAGCGCGGTGATCGACGATCGCTACATGAGCGCTTATTCCCTGGATACCATGCCGGGCACCAGCGGCCTGGAGATTATTCCCGGCGTACTGGGGACCATCGAGGTTGCGGTTGCTGTGAGACATGGCGATGAGCGTCTCCTGGAAATGATCAATGGGATCATCGCCGGGATCAACAGTGACAACCTGTACGACCAGTGGCTTGACGGGGAACCCAAGGAACAGGTGGCCCGGATCGAACAGCGCCATCCCGACCGGTTGCTGAATGAAAAAAAAGCTGTGGAACCCAGAAGAGTGGCCATTCGGGTCAGCAAGGACGACAGCTACGACTTTGATATTTATCGGCTGGCCAATCTGAGCTTCACCTTGACCGAGGAAAGCACGGGCAAGAGATACACCTCTTCCCGAATCGACTTCCAGAGTCGGGTGGGAGTCAGCAACATCACGGTTCCGCCCGGAACCTACAAGATCGTCCTTCCCAAGTACAACAACTGGTCCCCGGGCGTGGTCCAGGTTCAGCCTTCCGATCCGGATCGCGTGACGGTCAACATCCGACTTCGGACAGGCGGCCAGGTGCGAATGACCCGAAGTTGAGGCCCTGTAGGGGCCGTGGGTTCGTTGTTTCGTTCTTTCGTTTTTTCGGGCTTTTTCAACCTGGCAATCACCTTGTAGCGGCCGCTCTGTGAGCGGCCTTTCCTGACAACAAGCTGGCCTGCGGGTAGCCCCGCAGCTTGAGACCCCCCAACTTTCCGCCTTTTGACGCCCTCCCAGGCACGAAAAACCCAAAAAAAAGAACCGATAGGGCGAAGATTCTCTATTTTTTCGCCCTGCCAGGGAACTTTTTCCCTTCCCGGAAATCTACTTAATAGTAGTCGGACATTAATGCTTGGGTCATTTTATGGGTGAATTCGCCAGTTCCATCACCTCCAGGGTAGCTTTTCATGAGACGGAAGACCTGGTGGTCCGCCTCAAGGAAGGGGACGACGTCGCCTTTCAGGAGGTATTCCAGCTCTACAAGGATCTGATCTATAACCTGGCTGTCAGTATGCTGGCTGACAAGTCCGAAGCGATGGATATCACCCAGGAGGTTTTCTTGACCCTCCATCGGAAGATCCACCAGTTCCGGGGAGATTCGAGCCTCAAGACCTGGCTCTACCGGGTGGCCCTGAACCAGGCCGCCAACCGCAATCGCTGGTGGAAACGCCGCCGGCGCAACCGTACCATCTCTCTGAGCCTCACCACGCCGGAAAATGGAGAAAGGGAGCGGGAACTGATCTCCGATGGAATTGGACCCGACCGCCAGATGCTGTCATCGGAACTATCCCAGGCTCTTCGCGATGGACTCGATCGGCTCACCTTCGGGCAGCGAGCCGCCGTGACGCTGCGCGACGTCCACGGCCTCAGCTACCAGGAAATCTCAAGCGTACAGGGCGTTCATGTGGGTACCGTGAAGTCCAGAATCGCCCGGGGAAGAGAAACGCTTCGGGAAAACCTCAGGCCTTACTGGGAAGGAAGGGCTCTATGAACTGCATCCGGTTCCGCCAAAGAATTCACGAGTTTCTGGATGGTGAACTTTCTCCCAGGGACTTTTCCGCCTTTCGTGAACACGTCGATAACTGTCCGGCCTGTAGCCAGCACCACGATGAGTTCCAATGGGTCAAGCAACTGCCCTTTCAAAGACTCTCCCCCACCCTTCAAGCGCAGCTCTGGAAAGGTATTCACAACACCCGTACCAGGACCTGGTGGGACCTTCCGGTCCAAGCCTGGGACAGCTGGAGGACCCGGTGGCGTGATCTGGACCGCTTGATAGTTGGGTCCAGGCTGGCTGCGATTCCGCTGACCCTGGCTTTTTTTGCCGCGATTGTCCTGCAGGTCGAACCCTTTCATTTGCAGCAGTGGACCGAGCCCATGATGGCTACCCTTTCTCCTGCTTCCAGCTCAACCACGGAAACCACCACCACTGAGGTTCCGATTCGCTACCGGGATGACGAGCTGGACGATCTGATGAATACCGTTTGGAAAATGCCCTTTGAGGATTCCTTGTGGTTGGTGGCCGAGGTCGGACCGGAGGGCTTCACCCAGATTGAAAATGTGCTGGAGTACCCCAGGAACCCGTCCCTCCTCGATGCGGTGGATCTAACCCTGCGCGGGAGTCGCTTTGAGATCGCAACCTCCCAGCACCTCGATAGCCCTCTCATGCTC
>JAPYTY010000172.1 GCA_029942065.1 Acidobacteriota bacterium
TCATGATGGCCGTCTCCGAGGATGGTGGAAAGAGCTGGGGTGCCAACTACCCCGTCAGTGATTTTCGCATCTGCTCCTGCTGCAGGCCGACCATTGGATTCGTGGATCAAGGAGATACCATGGTGATCTCCTACCGGTTGGTGGGCGATGATTACCTGCGTGATCAGGTGATGGTGCGCTCCACTGACGGTGCCAAGACATTCACCGAGCCCGTTTACATCAGTGAGGACGGCTGGATTAACCAGGCTTGCCCCCATGCCGGAGTTTCCATGGACATCGACAGCGCGGAGACCATCCACTCCCTCTGGTGGACGGCCGGGAGCGTGGATGAAGAAGCCGGCATCTACTACAATGTTTCGACCGACGGCGGCAAGAGCTTCTCACCCCGCCATCTGATGTCCGGGACCCCTGCCAAGAGGGTCTTGCACGCCATGCTGACCGTCGATAAGGACGATACCGTGTGGGCCGCCTGGGAAGAAATCAAGGATGAGAAAGCCCAGATCTTCCTGGCCTACCGCGACACCGAGACGGGAGAGTGGAGCGAATATCATCAGCTGAGCGACGGGACATCCAATGCCCTTTTTCCCGTGCTCACCACCGACGACAGCAATCTGTATATCGCCTGGACCGAGAGAAAGGGTGAAGGCTCCCAGGTCAAGATGCAGACGGCACAGTTGGTGAGCGATTAAGATGGTTCTCTTCAGGCTTTGGCCGGCGTTGGCCATCGGAATGCTGCTGATTTCCGGATGCGGTGGCGGCGGATCAACCGAGCCCGCTGCCGTTGCGGCGTTCGAGCCCGATACCGAGACGGACGCTTCTACCGAACTGGGGGTCATTCAGGCCGGCTCCCCGGAGCCGGGTGGGCAGGCTCCTGATTTCGCCCTCCGGGACCTGGACAAGAACATTGTCCATCTCTCCGATTTTCGCGGAAAACCCGTGGTTCTCAATTTCTTCGCTTCCTGGTGTGTGCCTTGCTTGGCTGAAATGCCCTACATCGAGGAGGCCCATCTCCAATCCGAGGAGAGAGGATTTGTGGTCCTGGGCGTGGCGGTCCAGGACAGCCGTGGGGCCCTGCGATCCCTTTCCGAGTCGATGGGGTTGAGTTTTCCCATGGTTCTGGACGGGGACAACTCGGTGGGGATTGCCTACCGGGTTCTGGGTCCTCCTGCTACCTTTTTCATCAGTGAGGATGGGGAAATCGTCTCGGTGGTGGCGGGAACCATCGAGCCTGAGACTCTCGAGCAGGAACTGGGCAAACTGCTCGGCTAACAGGGCTGACGGTCGTTCTAGAGATCAAACCGGATTCGGCACCTGAGGTGCCTCCCACATTCCGGAACACTTTTAAATCCCCCAGGTCCGTTGCTTTTTTTCTCCCCAGGTCTTAGCATTTAAATCAGTCCCGGGCATGTCATCAATGGTGGGTTTAAAGGAGGGAGGAGACCATGGGCAAGTATTTCCACATGACCAGGATCTATCTGATTCTGGTGACCGTTTTTATCCTGAGCAGATTTGGGCTGGAGGCGATCGGTCCCGAATACATCGCATACAGGGGTTTTGAACTGGACTGGGATTCTCTGCTCTCGGAGATCAGCGTGACACGTCTTTTTTTGGTTCTCCCTGTCTTTCTGGGACTCCGTTTCGTCCGTGAGTCGCTGGGCGGCTTGAAGGAGATGTTCATCGCCAACTTCATGTATGTCATCTGGGGAGGGATCATGCTGGCCCTCCTTCACGGGCTGGACGATCTTCTGGTGCTGGGTACCCACTATGGCCGGGGGGCCTTCATCGGGACCTCCATAGGACAATTCATCTCAACGGCGGGATGGCAGATCCATGGCGGGCCGCCGGTCGAACCACCTTTGCCACCCGGCTTCTGTTCATCGATCCCTATCATGGCGGTTTTGACGAACGTCGTATGCTTCATCACCATCCAGGTGAATGGGCACCTGAGGGTGAAGCAGCAATAGCCCCGAGGCCAGGAATCAGGAATTCCAATGAGGATAAATGGCATGTCTATCAAAAAGCTGGTAATCGCACTTTCATTGTTACCCGTTGGTTTCACGGCCTGTGTCCCTGACATGGACACGCAGCTGGTCCAGGCATCCCGCAAGGGACAGAGCGGCAGGGTCCGGGCCTTGCTGGAAGCAGGAGCGGATGCCGGGGCCACCACCCCGCAGGGTTTCACGGCTCTGGTCTATTCAGCCTCACAGGGTGATGCCGAATCCGTGAAGGCTCTGGTGGAGGCGGGCGCCCAGGTTGATCGGGGCCACCGGCAGGCCGACCGGGGCTTGACCGCCCTGATCTATTCGGCCCGGGGAGGCCACCTACTCACGGCCCGGATCCTGCTGGAGAAAGGTGCGGATGTGAATGCCGAACGCAATGGGATGACGGCCTTGAAGATGGCCACCTCTCAGGGCCACGATGAGATGGTCCGACTGTTCCAAGAAGCCGGTGCCACGCACTAGCGGGTTCACCACAAAGACGCAGAGAAGCCGCCTTCATCTGAGCGAAGCGAAGGAAATTTCACCACAGAGACACTAAAGACACAGAGAAGGCAATTCCTTTCTTTGTCTTGAGTCTCCAATCTCAGCCAACACTAGCAGGGGCGCACGGCCGTGTTGAGTATCAAGACATGGTTTACAAACTGTATCAGGACATACTTTACACATTCAATCTGAGTTCACTTCTCCGGAGCCCTGAAGGGGCGGCATAGAATAGCCTGGGGGTTGTTCAGGTCAGCAATTAGAAGAGCCCTGTAGGGGCGCGATGTAGAACCATTGATGGTTTTCCTACATCGCCCCTACAGGGCTCCTTTACCAACAATACCTTCAATCCTGGGGCTCACGCCCCAGGCTATTTCACATCACCCCTTTGGGGTTCTGGATCCCCTACCACCAAGATATTCCATACATTCCCACTTCCTCCCAGAATAACTCTCCCTCCTTTCCTGGAGGGAGCCAGTACCCAAATGTGTAAAGGATGTCCTGGGAATGCACACCTAGTGCGCCGATTCCGGCCGTGAAACGTGGAACGCGCTGGTCGCAGACCAGCGGCCGATAGGCTATCATCCTCTTCACCACCACCCCGACTTGAAGGAGGAAGATATGCGTCAGTACATCCGAATGACCCGAAGATATCTTGTGATCATCACGATCTTTATCGCGCTTCGATTTTTTATGGAATGGATTGGACCCGAGCAGGTCCCGAATTTCTATGGGCCGATGGACATGCACTATATCACCGATGAGATCAGCGTGACCCGGCTTCTGTTCATCCTGCCGGTTTTTTTGGGAATGCGTTTCGCCCGTCAGAAGTCAGCCGGGTGGAAGGATATTATTCTCGCCAACTTCGTGTATGTCTTCTGGGCAATGGGTCTGGTCGACCTGCTTCACCTGGCGGATGGGATGCTGGACCTGGGAACCCACTACGGGCGCGGGTTCAATTTCACCCATTTCAGGGGGCACATTTATGATCTGAAAATGTGGATTCCGCGGCTTCCCTCAACCGGCTTCTCCTTTTGTTCCTCCATTCTTCTGATGAGCATTATCACCAGCCTGGTATGCTTTGTGACCATCAAGCTGAATGGAACGGGGAAATCGAAAGAGGCCGAGGCCGCAGTCTAAGACAGAGTCTTGACTGATTTTGTTTGCTTTCACCCCATCTCAAGATTTAGCATGAAATTCAGCATTAACACAATTGCCTTGCACCAAGGGGGTATCGGGGTCGAAAAGACCATCGGCCACCGCATATTGCAAGGGAGGAGCATGAATACCATGAGTCAAACAAGACATTTTTTTGGAAGAGTAGCAACCCTCAGTCTGATCGGTTTCATCTTTTTTCTGGGGCCGGTCGTGACCGCTTCCCAAGCTCAGGAGCCGCCCCCGGAGGTTCTTCGATATGCGGATATGATCCTGTACAACGGTCAGGTTCTGACCATGGATCAAGACCAGCCGCCTATCACTCAGGTGGAGGCGGTGGCGTTGCGGGATGAACGTATTTTGGCCACGGGCGATGATGACCGGATTCTGCAGATGGCCGGACCCAACACGGTCCGGGTGGATCTGGACGGAAAAACCGTCATCCCCGGTATTGTCGACACCCACTCCCATCCCAACCGATATGCCCTCAGGCACTTTGACAGCGAGGTCAACCCGAAATATCTGGAGTATCTCGAGAATAATAATGTCCGGTTTGTCACCCTCCGCTGGGACACCAAAGAAACCGTGCTCACCGATTTCGGAAAGTTCGCGGAGAATGTGCCTGCCGGAGCGTGGATCTACACGACCACCAACCTGAGCCGGCCGGTGATCTATGAAATCGACCGCCACGACCTGGACAAGCTGGCTCCGGATAATCCGTTTTATGCCAAGGTTGGAAACGCCTGGTATGGACTCGTCAACACGGCCATGCTGGATATTTTGATTGAAACCTATGGAGAGAACCTTCCGGGTATTTTGAAGGACGACCAGGGAGTCCCCAATGGGAGGTTGTTCGGAATCGCCAGCACCGTGCTGGACCAGGATCTCCTGCCTCAGATGCCGCCGGAAATCATTGCGCCGGTCTTCAGAAAAGAGCTGGAGGAATGGGTCGCCTTGGGGGTCACGACCTTGTCGACCCGTCTGAGAGGTGTTGAAATCACGGCTCATGGAGGGCTGGATAAAGCGGGTACGCTGCCCCTCAGGATCGCCTATTCCCATGAGATGGGCCGGTGGAATCCTCATGCTGCAAGGGAGTTGAACCGTTTCGGCAATCTCCAGGGGCATGGAACGGAATGGATGTGGTTGATCGGAATCTCGGTGGGAATAACCGATGGGAATGGGCCAGGGGTGGGAGGAGACTCGTGTACCACACTCACCAAACGGGAAATTCTGCCCAATGACCTCTATCCGCAAGGAAATTGCTACTGGGAGCAGCCGAGTGATCCCTCTCATGAGACGGTCCTGGCCGCCAGCCGAGCCGGCTACAGGATTGCCGGCACCCATGTCTTCGGCGACAAGGGCTTCATGCTGATGCTCGATGCCTTCGAGGCCGCCAACAAGGAAAACTCGATTCTGGACAGAAGCTTTGGCCTCGACCATGGATTGATGGTAAGCCCGGAAGTGATCCGGAGATCGGCTGAGCTGGGAGTGGTCTGGAGCCTCCAACCCCCCCAG
>JAPYTY010000173.1 GCA_029942065.1 Acidobacteriota bacterium
GTCTCCTCGATGGATCGCTGCCGTTCCTGGGAGGCGGACAGAACCACTTCAACGGCTTCTTCCCCCACCTTCTTGGCAATCTGGGAGAGTCCCCGGGTGAACAGCTCAGTGGTATAGGAATTTGACGGCATCTCCCTGCGCCGGTCGGCGATCACCCGATCCAGATATCCCAGAAACTCCAAACCGATAAACTCATTATCCGGGGCAAAGCAAGAAAGAGTGCCCTGATGGCAACAGGGACCCTCCGGCTCAACCACCACCAAAAGCGCATCCGCATCACAGTCGTGGCTGACCTTCTTGAGCCTGAGATAGTTTCCGGAAGTCTCCCCTTTGGTCCACAAGCTCTTCCGGCTGCGGCTCCAGAACGTCACCCGTTGACTCTCCCAGGTCTTCTCCAGCGCCTCCGGGCTCATGAACCCGAGCATCAGAACCCGGCCCGACCTATCATCCTGCACGATGGCAGGAATCAGGCCGTCCGTTTTCTCCCAATCCAGTTTCTTGATATCCAGGGTAGGTTCCATGGTTCACACCTTCCTCAATTTTTTAACGGATGGTACATCTTGGCAGAAAATCCGAAGTCCTGAATTCCAAAACCTGAACCGTTCTGTTCTCCGCGCGCGATGCGCGCTTTTCCACGCGGAGCCTGAGTGACGCGTTTCTCTGCGTGCGAAGCACGCTTCTTCTGCCTTCCGTCTTCTGTCAGTTGACCCCCCTCACCACAATTCCATTGTTCGCCAAATACTCCTTCACCGCCGGGATCGAATAACGATGGTAGTGAAAAATGCTGGCCGCCAATACTGCATCGGCTCGTCCCTCCTCGAGCGCCGCCAGAAGATGCTCGGGGGAGCCGGCCCCTCCGGAGGCAATGACCGGGATTCGAACCCGCTGGGAAACCGTGCGCAGGAGTTCCAGGTCATATCCAGTCTGGGTGCCATCGCAGTCCATCGAGGTGAGCAGAATCTCTCCCGCCCCCAACGCCTCGCCTTTGTCGATCCACTCCAGGGCATCCAGATCCGTTTCCACCCGTCCACCACCGATGAAGACCTTCCACTTATTTCCAACCCGCTTGGCATCAACCGCCAGAACGATACACTGAGATCCATAAGCAACCGCGGCCTCACGTACCAGTTCGGGCCTCTTCACCGCCGCACTATTGATGGAAACCTTGTCGGCTCCGGCCCGCAGCAGTTGGTAAATATGGTCCACCGTTGCGATTCCACCCCCCACGGTAAAGGGGATGAAGATGGAGTCCGCAACCCTTCTGACCAGATCCACGACCGTTTTTCGCGCCTCGACCGTGGCCGTGATGTCGAGAAAGACCAGCTCATCGGCTCCCTCCTGATAGTAGCGACCCCCCAATTCGACGGGGTCTCCGGCGTCCTTCAAATCCACAAAGTGGACTCCCTTGACAACCCGCCCGTTGGCCATATCGAGGCAGGGGATGATCCGCTTAGCCAGCATGAATGAACTCCTCCCAGGTCACATCGCCCTCGTAAAGAGCACGGCCAACCACCGCTCCGCTCACCCCGATCCGCTTGAGCCGTGCAATGTGCTCGGGTTGACTGACTCCCCCCGCCGCAATGAGCTGAATAGAACCTGGAAGGCGCTCTCCTAAATCCTCATAAGTCTGATAGTTAGGATGGTCCAGCGTACCGTCGCTCTCGACATCCGTACAGATCACCTGAGAAATGCCCCATCGCACGATCCGCTCACAGACCTCGCTCAAGCCGACATCGCTCTGCTCCACCCAACCCTGGCTGCGCAGTTTCCCCCTCTTCAGGTCCAGACTGACGATGAAGGGGTCCGGACCCCATTCATCCACCCATCCCGTGACCTCATCCGGACTGACCAGTGCCGAGGTCCCCAAAATAAGATAGCTCACACCAAATCCCAGAAGCTGAGCAATATCCTGGCGGGTCCGAATTCCTCCCCCCACCTGCACGGGAGTTTTCAGAGCGTTCACCACTTCCTGAATGACCGGCCGATTTTGACCGGTTCCCTCGCGTGCACCCTCCAGATCCACCATGTGCAATCGGGAGAAACCCACCGCTTGGAACTCTCTCCCCTGCTGGACCGGGTCCATTTCATAGGTAGTCTGCCGGGCAAAGTTTCCCTGAAAGAGACGCACACACTTTCCGGCGATCAGATCAATAGCAGGAATCACAATCACGGCTAACTCAACTCCACAAAATTTTCCAGAAGCTTCAGCCCTATTTCCCCGGACCTTTCCGGGTGGAATTGCACACCCCACAGGTTGTCCCTCACCACCACGGAAGAGAAGGAGAGGCCATACTCCGTGGAACCCAGAGTCACAGGTTCCTCCACCGGCGCATAGTAGCTGTGGACGAAGTAGAAAAAGCTTCCTGCAGGGACTCCGTCAAACAGGGGCGAATCAGGCTGGGAGGATCCATTGGTCCCCGCCACACGATTCCAGCCTATATGAGGCACCTTGACCTGGGAGCTGTCGAACCGAAGCACCCTCCCGGGAAGCAACCCCAGACACGGAGTGTCCTCCTCCTCGGAGACCTCAAACAGCAGCTGCAGGCCCAGGCAGATCCCCAGGAAAGGCACGCGGACCTGACGGAGGGCTTTAACAAGACCCTGGTCGGCCAGGGATTTCATGGCCGGTGTGGCCGCACCCACTCCAGGAAGGATAATCTTGTCCGCCCTGCCCACATCAGCCGGATCTCCCGAGAACATGAAATCGGCACCCAGGTGCTTCAGGGCATGGCCGACGTTGTAGAGATTTCCTGCCGTGTAATCGATTACGACGATCATTTCGTGCCTTTGTGCCTTCGTGCCATCGTGCGTTTGTTAGATCGCAATGTCGAGGGCATGACATCATCCAGATAAACCATAAACCGACGATTGCACAACTTCATGACCCGGGCTAAAGGACTCCCTTGGTCGAGGGGATGGCTCCCTTGGCTTCCGGGTCGATGCGCGAGGCCATCCGCAACGAACGGGCAAAGCCTTTGAACATGGCCTCAATCCGATGATGCTCGTTCTCTCCCGCATTCAGAAAACGGAAATGCAGGTTGCATCGAAGAGCCTCCGCCAGGGACTTGAAAAAGTGAGGAGCCAACTCACAGGCAAGGTCTCCAACCTGATCCCTTTGGGGTTGATAGTCGCATGAAAAAGCAAAGCGCCCCCCCAGATCCAGAGCAACCACGACCAACACCTCATCCATGGGAAGGACCGAGGAACCGTATCGCTCAATTCCCTCCTTTTTTCCCAGAGCACTCCCAAGAGCCTGTCCCAGGACGATTCCAAGATCCTCCGTCAGATGATGGTCGTCAACCTTCAGATCTCCCCTGGCCTTGACCTTCAGATCAATCCGGGCATGGCGCGCCAGCAACTCCAGCATGTGTTCCAGAAACCCCAGTCCCAGATTGCAATCACAATTCCCTCCGCCATCCAGATCGAGTTTCAGTTCAATTTGCGTTTCACGGGTTTTTCTTTTGATCAAAGCGGTTCGTTTACTCATAAAGCATTCTCCAAAACTCTTTGTAGTTCACCTAAAAAGAACTCGTTCTCTCGAGGAGTTCCGATACTGACACGGATACAGTTGTCCAGATTCTTGAGAGAACTGCGGTCTCGGACGATAATGCCCTTCTTCAGCAGCTGACGATGAACCAGTGAAGCCTCCGGGCAACGGAACAGCAGAAAATTAGCTTGAGAAGGAAAAACCTCTTCGATCTGCTCCATCCCCCTCAAGCTCTCAGCAACTCGTTCGCGCTCCTGTCGAATCTCCCGGACCTGTGCGAGACATTGATCCGGCTCGCCCATCACCCCACAACCCTTGTCCATGATCAGGGCGCTCAAATTATAGGGAGCTTTCACCTTCATAAACTCAGCTACAATTTCCGGAGAGCTGACCCCATAGCCCAGGCGTATTCCCGCCCTTCCGAAGGCTTTCGAGAGAGTTCTGAGAAGGATCAAGTTAGGAACTGTGTCCAGTTCCGTTACCAGTGAAGGCTCTTGTGAAAACTCGATATAGGCCTCATCGACCACCACGATCTTCCCCCACTGGCGAGCCACCTGAAGGATTTCCTCCCGTGCCAACAGATCCCCTGTTGGATTGTTGGGTGAGCACAAAAAGAGAACCTTCACCTCAGAGGGAACGCTTGCCAGGAAGGGCTCGAAACGAAACTGGAACCGGCGGTCGAGTTGAAACCGGAAAGAAGAAATTCCGAAAATATCGGCCATCACCTGGTACATCCCATAGGTCGGCTCAGCAATGGCAATCTGATCCCGCCCCGGCTGACAGAACACCTTCAGGATCCAATCCAGAACCTCATCGGAGCCCACCCCTGCCAACACCTGATCGCTTTCGATTTCCAGATATCGGGCCAGCGCTTCTCTCAGGCGCCGTTGACGGGGATCAGGATAGCGGTTGAGCTTCACGCCTTCCCACTCGACGTCGTACGGATTCTCATTGGCATCCAGCAACGTCCCCTCCTGGATACTCTCCCGTGCCGAGTGGTAGGATTCCAACTCCAAAATGTTGGGCCGAATCAGTTGTGTGATCTCCATGGTCGTCCCCGTTGTCCGCCGCTGTTCTGCGACCAGCGCGTTTCAGGTTTCATGTTTAACGTTTCATGTTCCTGATCTGGTCAGCCAGTCAGGGTCTTCTGTCAGTTCCCCTTCTCCAGCCGAGCTCGAACCGCCCTCCGGTGTCCCTCCAGGCCCTCCAGGTCCGCCATGGTTTCCAGAATAGGTGCCAATTCTTGCAGACCCTGTTGGGTCAGTTCCTGAAAAGTGATCTTCTTGACAAAGGTATCCAGGGAAACACCCGAATAGGCCCGTGCCAGGCCTGAGGTGGGCAACGTGTGATTGGTGCCGGAAGCATAGTCCCCGGCTACCTCCGGAGACCAGGCTCCAAGAAACACCGAGCCGGCACTTTGCACCTCCTCGACCCAATCCCCGGGGGCCTCCAGATGCAGGACCAGGTGCTCCGGAGCGTAACGATTGGCGAACTCGAAGGCTGCCTCCAGTGACTCGGTCAGAACGGAAAAACTGTCCTTGAGGGCAGCCTCGGCGTATTCTCGTCGGGGCAGGTCCTCGATCTTATTCCAGATCAACTGGGTCACCTGCTCCACGATAATTGAAGAAGTTGAAACCAGAATGGCCCGGCTATCAC
>JAPYTY010000174.1 GCA_029942065.1 Acidobacteriota bacterium
GCCTGATCCTCGCCTGCAGGTCGGATTTACGGTCATGATTGAAAAGGACAGGGGGCAGACCAAGGCCTCGGTGACGGCATTGACCGAGACAGAAATTGTTGTGGAGCTTGCCAATAGCAAGAAAATTTCCCAGTTTGAGGGCGGTGCGGAACTCCGGGTGAAATATTGGGATGAAAGTGCGATCTATTTTTGCAGTGGCGAGGTGCTCAGGGCGACCGAGACTTCCTTGGCTATCTCGGTTTACAGTGAACCTGTTGCCATGCAGAGGCGGGGGGTGTCCAGGCTGTCCTTTGCCGTGCCCCTGTCCATCAAGGTGACGGAGGCCGCTCATACAGGACTGGCTTCCCAGAAAATTTATCAGGCGGAGACTCGAAATATCAGCCCCGGTGGAGTGAGGTTTGATTCGGATCTCCCGCTGAAGGCAGACGATGTGTTGGAACTGCAGATCGACTTGCCGTCGGGAATCATCGGCGCAACAGGAGTCGTGGTGTCGGCGGATAAGGTGCAGCGGGAGGGGGCGGAAGTCAATTCCCTGGGAGTTGAGTTCTTAACTCTTCCCGGGGATACCAGGAATGCGGTCATGGAGTTTATACTGGAGAACACACCTGTTCTTGGCGCCGAGGACTAACCTGAACCTGGTGATTGAAACCAACTTCTTATTGCTGGTTTGATCACCTTACCCATCGTGTTTCTGGGAAACTCGGTAACGATCACCCAATCGCTCGGGTTCTTGTAGGGAGCCAGCCTTTCCTTTCCCCAACGCCTGAGTTCATCCGGCGACAGTGAAGCTCCGGGACCAGGTATGGCAGCGGCACAAACCCGCTCACCCCATTCCTCATCTTCGATTCCCACCACGGCACACTCCTGGATCAGAGGGTGAGTCCTGAACTTTTCCTCTATTTCCAGAGCGGATACTTTGTGGCCTCCGGTTTTGATGATGTCGACGGAACTTCTTCCCAGGATGCGATAGTAGCCATTTTCAACGATGGCCTCATCTCCGGTGCGGAACCAGCTGTCTTGAAATGCCTGCCTGGTTGCTTCCGGTTGTCCCAGGTAATCCTGAAAGACGCCCTCACTCCTGACCTGTATTTCTCCGGCCTGGTGTTCCTGGGTGAGAACCTGGCCGGATGAATCTGTGAGCCGGACCTCCACCCCCGGCAGCGGCAGGCCCACAAACCCCGCCCGGCGTTCCCCTTCAAGCGGATTGGACAGGGCCATGCCGATCTCGGTCATTCCGTATCTCTCAAGTAGGCGGTGACTGCTGATCTGTTCCCATTTTTCAAACATGTCAATGGGCAGGGCTGCTGATCCGGACACCATCAACCGCAGCCTGGCACAGGCCCTGGACATTTTTCGGCGTTCCTTCTCGGGGGCTTTCTCCCACCCCGAAATGAGTTTGGAGTAGATGGTGGGCACTGCCATGAACAACGTGAGATCACTGTGAACGAACCGTTCCCACACCTTGGTTGCATCGAATCTGGGCAAAATTTCGCAGGTTGCTCCCGCCCACAGCGCGCACAGAAGCGCATTGACGATGCCGTGAGTATGATGAAGAGGAAGCACATGCAGAATACGGTCGTCTGGGGTCCATTTCCAGGCTTCGATCAGGGTTGTGATCTGGGCTGTCAGGTTGTGATGAGTGCAGACCACTCCTCTGGGCTTGCCGGTGGTGCCGCTGGTGTAAAGAATCAGGGCATCCCGGGTGAGTTTCAGGTAGGGAAGGGAAGGGATCTCGGAGCGGAGTACGTCCGAGGTGAGATGAAATAGAATGTTGCGGGCCTTGGCGATGGGACGCAGCGCGTTTTCAAAATCGGGATGGGCTATGACAACCTGGGCCTTGCTGTCCCCGACCACGTATTCCAGTTCAGGGGACGGATGAGAAACACAAAGGGGTACGGCCACTCCTCCGGCCTGCCAGATCCCCCACTGGACTGCCGCGTATTCAAAACCGGCTGGAACCATGAAAGCTACCGGTGCCTCCTCTAAATCATGGGTGTCACCCAGCAGGCAGGAGGCGACATTTCGGGACGCAAACAGTAGATCACGGTAGCTATGGGTTCCGTTCTGATCGATGATGGCAGGGCGCTCATCATGCTCGCCCGCTCTTGCCAGAAGGGGTAGCATTCTCAACCGTGAAGGGTTTGTCCTTTTGGATGAGATCTTGTTGAGGAGTCCTGAGGCATCAACGGCAACCCGGTTTTATTGATAGTAGGACTTCAGAAATCCCAGCAGCTGGTTTTGATTTTCCGTCGTCAGGTCCAGGAACTTCAAGGCGATCCAGCGCACGGACGGATCTCCCTGGCCGGTCGGTTCGGACCGGACCACCCATGCGACGGTCTCCACCTGTTGTGAAGGCGATAGATGCAGCTTAGGTGCCAGTCGGTCTCCCACTCCCAGAGCTGGATCGTCCCGAAACAACAGGCCTCCCGAACTGATATTCTTGGTCTTGCTTTCCCTGACTCCCTCTGCGACCAGAGCGCTATCACCCGCTTCCACGACGGTAAAGGAGAAAGGCACTCGTGCTCGAGCCCGATAGGACTTTCTTCTTTGAATACTAACTTCCGCGCTCACGGACAGGCAGAGGTGTTGATCGTCCGCATCATCGATTTCAAGGACGTTTCCGACCCAACTGTAGACGGTAGCTCCCTCGTCCCAGTAATGGATTTGAACCTCAGTACCCTGGCTGAAGGCAGGTTCAGAGCCACGACCCTGAAGGTTCAGCCAGATGGAGTCCGGGGAGATTTCCTCAACGATGGCGGCAACCTGCTCGTCTGATTTCCCCTGGACTGAAACCGCCAATCCCTTTTTGAGGTAATCACCAAAGAGTCCAGCGACTTTTTCGCTCATGCGCTCACATCCTCAAGTCTCCGAAGATCAAACTCAGGACTACGCCATGGTTCTCCTGGATTCTTCGACATTTTTTCCTACTTTACCTCAGTGGAGGAACGAAGTCATCTCATCTTTGTCAAGGTTGACGAATATGGGGAGGTGAAAATAGTTTCCAATCATGCACCCGACCGTTTCAAAAATGGGCGTTAGTTGAGCAGGGGAGGAGCGATTCAGTAAAATGGGGAAATGGCTCGACACAAGTTGGTAGTCCTTTCGGTTTGCCTTGCTTTGAGTACGACCCTTTTGGGGGCCGCACCCTTCGGCAGTTCACAATCCTCATCCGACACCAACCAGTCGGTCCTCTCGTCTTTGACCGGTAGCTGGGGGCGATCCAGCGCTGAGGAGGAAATTCGAATCGCTGCCTATTTAAAGCGGCAAACGGAAGCCTACTTCAATAAGCTGGAAAAGCTCGATCCGGAGACCTTCATGGGAATGCCCTTTGTAGCCGATGAAGAAGCGGCGGAGGTCCTGGAGTTGACGGTTTCCGACCTCATGATCTCTTTGAAGGAGATGATCGACACTTTCGGACTCATGGAAAGTCTCTTCGAAAAGCGTCCGGTTGATTACTCTCAAAGTGCCGCTCTTCTTTGGCTCACGATAGTCAAAGACATTTCACTGGAAAAAGAAAACGCTAGAACCCTGGGAAAGCTTGGGCTGGTGGATTCGAACTGGGCTGGTATCGTGGAGGTCTCCCTTCCCCGGTTGTTTTCCCGGATTCTGGAACCCCGTCTGACGGAGTCCCTCAGAATGCAGAGGCGATAAGCCCCTTTTTTTACACTCCCTCGACGATCACTCCGTTGGAATGAGTCGCCGCCAGGCGCAGGGCCTTCAGTTCACGATACTCCTCTGAGTTGTACCATTGGCGCGCCTGTTCCAGGCTGGGAAACTCCAGTAACACCAGGCGGGCCGGTTGCCAGTCTCCTTCCACTACCTCAAATTCACCACCTCGCACCACGTAGCGGCCACCATACTGTTCGACGGTGGCACCTACGCGTTGGCGGTATTCCCCCATTTTCTCCTTATCAATGATTTCAGTGATGTCAAAAATACAATAGGCTGACATATTCAGTTCTCCTTTTGGTTGTGCCGTCTGAATTCACCTTGAAACCGTATTATGCATGAATTCTCTACTGAATTGCCGCCGCCTTTGCCTGAGCGGAGTGAAGCAAGCCCTCGAGGGAAATCTGATAAAGTCTCTAGTAGCCGGAAAGGTGCAGAATTCCGGCTATTCTGGATACTGCATGAATCCGGTTCGGTAGGGAACTCTTATGAAAAAACTGGTTGCCAGCAAGACCTCCTTGACGACGGTCCGCTATGCTTTTAGAACCATCATCTGGCCTCGAAGAAAATTACTGTTTTTAGGTCTTTTTTTGATCGTAGTCAACCGGCTGTCCGGTCTGGTCTTGCCTGCGTCGAGCAAGTACGTCATTGACGAAGCAATCAACCAGGGGGACCTGTCACTGTTGAGATGGATCCTTCTGGCCATCGCAGCAGCTATTCTGGTTCAGGCTGCAACCTCCTTTTTCCTGACACGGCTCCTGAGTGTTGAGGCACAACACCTGATTTCTCTGTTGAGGGCAAGGGTGCAACAGCACATCGTCTACCTGCCGATCAGTTATTTTGACAACACCAAATCGGGTGAACTGGTCTCCCGGATCATGACGGATGTGGAAGGAGTTCGTAATCTTGTGGGGACGGGACTGGTCCAGCTCATCGGAGGGGTGCTCACAGCCGTGGTGGCTTTTGCCCTGCTGATCCGCATCGATGCTCTTTTGACCCTTTACGTTCTGGTTCCTTTGGTGGCTTTTGGATTGATTTCCCTGAAGGCCTTCGGCTATATCCGGCCCGTGTTTCGGGAAAGGAGAAAGATCAATGCGGAAGTGACCGGCCGTTTGACGGAGTCTCTTAATGGGATTCGAGTCATCAAGGGCTTCAATGCGGAAGGCCACGAGGTGGGAGTTTTTGAAGGGAGTGTCGATCGGCTCTTTCAGAACGTCAAAAAATCCCTGACTGCCACCAGCCTGGTCACCAGCTCCGCGACCTTTTTATTGGGTCTGGCGGCCGTGGCCATCATGGGCATCGGGGGCACCAAGATCGTGGAAGGAGAGATGACCCTGGGAGATTTTTTTGCCTTCACCCTCTACCTTGGTTTTCTGATCGCCCCGATCATCCAGATGAGCAATATCGGTAGTCAGATGACCGACGCCTTCGCCGGATTGGATAGAACGGAAG
>JAPYTY010000175.1 GCA_029942065.1 Acidobacteriota bacterium
GCCCAGGCCGCCCCAAAGCCCGGCTTGATCCGAATGGGCGGATTCGCTGACGTTCCTTCGGGAGGCCTTTCCAATTAATGTGGCGACTGACTTGTAGCGGCCGCTACAATGGGCTTGCCGCCTGATCGGAAGGCCCCCCTCCTCGGGGCCGCGATCTCAACATCATCCGAAGAACCCCGAGGCCCAAAGAGCAAAGACGCCCAAAAGCATGCCGGCCACGATGTCGCTAACGTAGTGATAGCGTCCGTAGATAGCGCCCAGGGCCATCCCTATCACCAGAACGCCCGCCCCCACCCCACCCCAGAAACCCCACAGGTGGGCCGACCAGAAGAGGAACGCCACCGCCGCCGGGGTGGCCTGGGCGCAAATGCGGTGATCCCGGAGCTGGCCAGAAGGTAGGCGATAGCAACCCAGCTTCCCCAGGACCCGGATTCCAGGGCCCAGGAACTATCTTCCATCCGCTACTCCCTGCCCCCTCGTACCTGCTATATAATCATCCATGAGGTATTTGCCGAGGTGAAGACGTTCCCAGCTTTTTTGGTACTACTTGGTTTTTTCTTTGCTCACCAACAGCCGAGGAGCCAACTGCAGGAGGATGACGGTTTTCGCATCGACGTTGCCGTCGATCAGGTCTTCCTCTCTGTCAATGCTCGCTCGGTAGCGGGTGGCTTCGTCAGCGGCCTGACCAAAGACAAGCTCCGGGTATACGAAGACGGCGTCGAACAGGAAATCGTAAACTTTTACAGCGAGGGGGTGCCGGTATCTGTTGCGCTGTTGATTGATATCAGCGGCAGCGCCCGTGAGGCCCAGGGAGAAATTCGCAAGGCCGCCCTGGGGTTTGCCCAAAGCCTGAGTCCGGAGGACAAGGTTGCGGTCATCACATTCAACGATGCCCCTCGGCTTATTTTGAATTGGACCAACGACATCGAAAAAATTAAAATGGCCCTTCAAAGTACCTACGCCAAAGGGTTCACCGTTTTCAACGATGCCCTCTACGTTACCTTTGACGACCTCCTCAGTGATGTCGATGGAAAAACGGCGGTGATCGTCCTCACCGATGGGATTGACACCGACAGCCTGGTGGACCAGGGCGAAGCGATGGAGCTGGCCGTTCGCTCCGAGGCAACGATCTACATTGTTTCCAAGCTGGAGGAATACTGGGCCGGCGCCATCGCCGCCCGGATGGAATTCCAGAAGCGCAATCGAATCATTCCCCGGTCCCTGACCGACCCCTTTATCTTGAATGCGGAGAGATTCCTCTCAAGCCTGGCGCAACAAACCGGAGGGAAGGTGCTGCGCGCCGAGGCCTTCGGCAGCCTGGGCGATATATACGGCCAGGTGGCGGAGGAACTCAAAAATCAATACTACATCTCCTACACCCCCTCCAATATCATCAAGGATGGGAGGTGGCGCGCCATCGAAATCCGCTCCCGCCAAGCGGGAGTCATCCTCAGCACTCGACCTGGTTATTACGCCCCGCCGAGCGACCCATGATGCCCCGCACCCTGCTCCTGTACCCCGAAAGAACCGCTTCCGCCACCCAAATGAAGTCTCCATTGCCTCCCGCTATGCCCTTGGCTGCCACAACCTGAGTACATTCCGGGCCAGGGGCCATTGATTAAATAGTACTAATTTAGTACCATTATCAGAAATGAGGATTGGCTGATGATTCGAATGAGCAAGGAAACCGATTACGGAATCATTTTACTGACTCATTTTTCGCACCACCGGAAAGGGCGAATGCACAGCGCCCGCGAGCTGGCCCAGGAGAATGGCTTGCCGTTGCCGATGGTGAGAAAAATCTTGAAGGTCCTGGCCAGAGAGGGGCTACTGGCTTCTCATCGAGGTGCCAAGGGGGGCTACAGCCTGAGGCGAGGAGGCCAGGGAATCTCGGTGGCGGAAATCATCGGAGCCCTGGAGGGACCCCTGGCCATGACCGAGTGTGTCGAGGCTCCCGGGGAATGCCGGTTGGAGCCTACTTGTCAATTGAAAACAGCCTGGCAAAGAATCAACGACACCGTGCTCCAGACCCTGAGCAGGATGACCCTTTCAGATTTAACCGACCCCTCATCCGATCCGTCGCCCTTTGGCGGGAACGAAAGCCCACTGGTGAGGATCCAGTAGAGGCAAGCAGGAGAGCAATCGATGCCAACCGACACAGAGAGAATCCACGAAATAGCCGATCAGGAATATAAATACGGATTTTATACTGACGTTGAAGCGGACTCGATCCCCCCGGGACTGGACGAGAGTGTCGTTCGACTGATATCTGCCAAGAAGGAAGAGCCGGAGTTCTTGCTGGAATGGAGGCTCAAGGCCTACCAGCACTGGCTCACCCTGTCGGAGCCGAAGTGGCCGAACGTCGATTATCCGACCATCGATTTCCAGGGCATCGTTTATTATTCGGCACCCAAGGGACAAGGCGACGGACCCAAGAGCCTCGATGAGGTGGACCCGGAGCTGCTGGAAACCTACAAAAAGCTGGGGATTCCCTTGGAGGAGCAAGAGCTTCTGGCCGGAGTCGCTGTGGACGCGGTCTTTGACAGCGTCTCGGTCGCCACCACCTTCAAGGACAAACTGGGAGAGCTGGGAATAATTTTCTGTTCCTTCTCCGAAGCAGTAAGGGAACACTCCGCATTAATCCAGAAGTATCTCGGCTCGGTGGTGCCTTATACCGACAACTTCTACGCAGCCTTGAATTCTGCGGTGTTCAGTGATGGCTCCTTTTGTTACATCCCGGAAGGGGTCCGCTGCCCCATGGAACTGTCCACCTACTTCCGGATCAATGCCAAAAACACGGGCCAATTCGAGCGAACTTTGATCATTGCCGAGAAGGGGAGCCATGTGAGTTACCTGGAGGGGTGCACGGCGCCCATGAGAGACGAAAACCAGCTCCACGCGGCGGTAGTGGAACTGGTTACCCATGACGACGCACAGATCAAATATTCCACCATTCAGAACTGGTACCCCGGCGATGACGAAGGGAAGGGCGGGATTTATAACTTCGTGACCAAGCGCGGAAAATGCCTGGGTGTCAATTCCAAGATTTCCTGGACCCAGGTGGAGACGGGATCGGCTATTACCTGGAAATACCCGAGCGTTCTTTTGTTGGGCGATAACTCTATCGGGGAGTTCTATTCGGTTGCGCTGACCAAGAAAAGGCAGCAGGCGGATACCGGAACCAAAATGATCCACGTTGGCAAAAACACCCGCAGCAATGTGGTTTCCAAGGGGATCTCTGCAGGCCATGGCCAGAATACCTATCGAGGCCTGATCAAGATTGGCAAGGGAGCCAAAGGGGCGCGCAACTATACTCAATGCGATTCCATGCTGATCGGCGACCAATGCGGAGCCCACACCTTTCCTTACATAGAAGTCAAAAACAGCACGGCACATATGGAGCACGAAGCATCCACCTCGAAAATCGGAGAGGACCAAATGTTCTACTGTCAATCTCGCGGCCTTTCAGCTGAGGATGCCGTGTCGATGATCGTCAGCGGTTTTTGCAAGGAAGTCCTCAAGCAGTTACCCATGGAATTTGCCGTGGAGGCGGACAGGCTGTTGAGCGTGAACCTGGAAGGCAGCGTGGGTTGAGGCAAGTCCCTTGAAACGCTTCAGCCGAGATCGCGACTCATCCCGGCTGACTGAAGGAGAAAAGTAAATAAAAATGTTGGAAGTTAAAAACTTATGCGTGAAGGCGGCCGGCCAGGAGATTCTGCGAGGGGTCAACCTGAGCGTCAAGGCCGGTGAAGTTCATTCGATTATGGGTCCCAATGGTTCCGGGAAGAGCACCCTGGCCCAGGTCCTGGCCGGCAGGGACTCCTATGAGATTACCGCCGGGGAGGTCACCTTTCAGGGACAGGATCTTCTGGAACTGGCTCCGGAGGATCGCGCTCGACAGGGAGTCTTTCTGGCTTTTCAGTATCCCGTGGAAATTCCCGGGGTCAGCAACACCTATTTTTTGAGAGCTTCCTTGAATGCCATCCGGAAGGCGCGCGGCGAAGAAGAAATCAGCGCCATGGATTTTCTGGGCCTGGTGAGAGAAAAGATGGCCCTCCTAAAAATGGATGAGAGCCTCATCAGCAGGCCGGTCAATGAAGGGTTCTCGGGAGGTGAAAAAAAGCGGAACGAGGTTTTCCAGATGGCGGTACTGGAGCCCTGCCTGGCCATAATGGATGAAACCGACTCGGGTCTGGATATTGACGCCCTGAAGATTGTGGCCGAAGGCGTCAATAGGTTGCGTGATGAGAATCGAGCCTTTATTGTGGTGACACACTACCAGAGACTTCTCGACCATATCGTTCCCGATTATGTCCATGTGCTTTCCGCAGGCCGGATCATTCGCACCGGAGATAGCGGCCTGGCCCGGGAACTGGAGGAGAGAGGCTATTCGTGGCTAACGGAGGGGAACTCCGAAGTGGTGACATCAGGAGAGGCCGTTTAATGTCTGCCCCGATGGCGACCGATTACGCCGCCGCCTTTGCGCGCCTGGCGCGCCCGCAGGAACCCCAATGGCTTCAGGCCATCCGCGAGTCGGCCATGGAACGCTTTCTCGAGCTGGGGTTCCCCACCCTTCGGCAGGAAGAATGGAAATACACGAAAGTGGAGTTTGCCCGGAAAAAGACCTTTGAGGCGGCCTCCCCCAGCTCCAATGGATTGACCGCCGATCAGCTCGCTCAGTTGACCTTTGGAAACCTCGAGTGCGCCCGGCTTGTTTTTGTCAACGGCCACTACTCCCGGGAATTGTCCTCCCTTCGGGAATTGTCCTCCCAGATTCGAGTGCAAAGCCTTGCGGAAGCCCTCCAGGAAAATCCCGAGCGGTTAAAGCCCCACCTGGCCCGATATGCCGGCTATCAGGATCATGCGTTTGTGGCACTCAACACGGCCTTTCTTCAGGATGGAGCCTTCGTCCATGTCCCTGAGGGCAAGCGGATCCAGCAGCCGATCCACCTGCTTTTTGTTTCGACGGCACCGGGAGAGGCCACCGCCAGCCATCCACGGAATTTGATTGTTGTGGATGACAACAGCCAGGCCACGATTCTGGAGAGTTACGTGGGGCTCGGCCCGGGACCT
>JAPYTY010000176.1 GCA_029942065.1 Acidobacteriota bacterium
GGCTAACACCGTCCGGACCCAAACTCCAGGGTTTAAAGCAGGTTATGCAGACCCTATGCTCGCGTCTGCATGGAGGGATGTCAAGGAGAAACATCGGTCGCCGGCAAAGAGAATGCTACCCAGAAGTGCACTCGAATGGAAGTGCCGGCAACAAGTGGAAAGGGTGCAAAAGCTCGACCGGAGGAAACAATCCCGTTGGATCGAACCTCGCCCGTTCATTTTCAGGACATCCTTTACCAGGAACGCTCGGAGCTCTCTTAGTCCGGAGCCCTGAAGGGGCGAAATAGAATAGCCTGGGGCGTGAGCCCCAGGTTGTGCAGATCTGCAATTAGAAGAGCCCTGTAGGGGCGATGTAGACCCATCGATGGTTTTCCTACATCGCCCTTACAGGGCTCCTTTACTAATAATTCGTTGAATCCTGGGGCTCACGCCCCAGACTATTTCAGATCACCCCTTCGGGGTTCTGATCTCGCTCGCCTATTGCGGCCGCGGGTCCGGTTCGACATCTCGAGCCGCTTGACTCAACGGACTGACCCCACCGGTCTCCGTGTTCACCGACCAGATGAGATGAAGTTCCCCGCTATCGGTCGTCTGCTGGGTGACGACATCGATCCAGAACTCGGGTGGGTTGCGGCGGACTGTTTTCCATTCCTGGTAACTGAGACCAGGGACTCCTTCGCCTTCGATCAGTTGACGGACGACCACCGATTTTCCCTTGAGGATTTCAAGTGCCTGATTCGAAGCCTCATCCTCCCCGACTTCCTGGCCGGCGGGTTCCTGGGTCTCTTCGACCAGGTTCAGCGGATCCCGCTGCAGAACCGGCTTGTTGCTCGGCTCGGGTGGTGCCGGCTCAACCACCGGGACTTCCTCTGGCTCCACGGTTTCGACCCTCGAAGATTCCCGAGGCGAAGGCTGAGAGTCGGTCCCAATCTCAACCGGGGCGTCATTTTGAAACTGTGAGGACGAGCCGTCTGGCGGATCGGAGTCCTGGGCCAATTCGACCGGTTCCCGGTCCAGGTCGCTGTCTGCGGCTGAAGGAGAATCTCCCGACTCACTGCTGAAATTTTCCATAGGCCCATCCATTGTGAGAGGCTCTTCGATGGCCGGGACAATTTGCGACCCCTCGGCCTCATCCTGATCTGCCGGTCCCCCCAGGTAAATCACGAGAACGACCAGCACCGCTATGGCGGCGATAATGATCCCCACCGGCAATCGTCTTCCAGTTTCATCTTGCTTACCTTGAAAGATCTCCTCGTAGAGTGAAGGGACCCCTGGCTGTGATTTCTGAGCCTGGTCGGCCGGCTGGCCCGCACCTTTTCCCAGGGGCGGTCTTGACGCTGTCGTCCTTTCAGGCTTTGCAGCACCGCCGTGATGAACTCGAAGCCTCTCGAAGGCTTCATCAATCCGGCCCAGCTGGTCGAGCGCCTTTTTCTGGATTTGAGGATTGTCGTCAAAACGACTCGCATCCCAGACCAGACAGAGATCTCGATGGGCTTCTCGGACCTCTTTGATGGAGGCGCCGGTTTCTAGCCCCAGGGTCCGGTAGGCCTTCTCGATGTCACTCATGCTTCTCGTGTCCCGGTCTTCGATCGGCAATCAATTATTCCGTGGGATCTCATACCGTGTGATGCATCATCCGGACCCGGGTCCTTTGATAGTGGAGGCGTCGATCATCTTCTGGACGATATCCCGCATTCGCTTCTTTCGCCCCTGGTAGTCGAGGGAAGGTTCGTCGAGGTGAGAGTTTTTGGGATACAGATATTTATCGGCGATCGAAGCGTAGATCCGGGCCCACATCTCGGGGGTCGTATAGGGAAGAGTGTAGACGGAAGCCTTGGACCGGTACTCCCGGAGTTCCTCGACGTTGATCATGGCAGCGGCATAAGTGACGTTGGTGTTGGTGATCTGACAAAGCATCTGTCCCCGGTAATTGACGATCATCCCGCCCCCGCTGACCGAGCCGGTCATGGAAGGCCGATCATCGGTGAGATCCATGAACTTGGGGCCGTTGGAGGGGGCGATCACATAGCAGCTGTTGTTCACGGCATGGGCCCGGTTCATTATTTCCGTGTATCCGTAGCGGCGGTGCAGTTCGAACTCGCCTCCCCGGTAGATGATCTCGGCGCCATTGAGGGCCAGGGCCCTTCCCGCCTCCGGGAACTTTCCATCGAAGGCCAGCAGGGTTCCAATTCTTCCAATGGCAGTATCGGCCACCGGGAAAAAGGCGTCCACATCATCGCCCACTTTCTCCAGCCACTCGTCGTACAGATCATAAGGCGTGGTGGAACTCTCGGCCGGAAAGACCCGGTGTTTCCGGTAGCGATGAACTATTTGTCCTTCGGGATCAATAATGAAGACAGTATTGAAATAGCGTCCCGGGAAGAGATCCGGCTCCACCACCTTGGCAGCGGCGATGATGTAGATCCCCCATTGTTTGGCCTTCTCGGCCAGGATCTGGGTCTCCTCGCCGGGAAGCTCGAGGGCCACCTTCTTGACGATCTCCGCATAATCCATCCGGCTGTGCTCATCGTAAAAACCCGTGATGGCACCCTCGGGGATAGCCAGCAGCTGGGCCGGATATTCCATATCGCCCACGTACATGCAGGCGTCGATCTGCCGGCACAGGTTGTCCAGGTTCTTCTTGGATTCTTTTCGGTCCTTACAGCCGTAAACCTTGGGCTGAATGGCAAAGGCCATATAGGGTTTCATCATTGATTCCTCCGGTTCGTCCAGTTTTCCTAAACCACAAAGACACTAGATTATTCACCACAAAGGCGCAAAGGCACAAAGAAGAAAAAGAAGACAACTGAAGAGACGAAGGCACCGGGTGCCTTCGTCTCTTCAGTTGCTTGGTGTCTTGGTGTCTTGGTGGTTGTACTTCTTGTTGTGTCTTGGTGGTGAAGTTCAATTACCGCCCGCGAGTTGGTCCCGGTCGTAGACGATCTCCCCGGCCAGACCCGTCATGATGACCTGCATCCCTGGAATCTCCTCGACCGGGATGGTGAAAAAGTCCTGCTCCAAAACCACGAAGTCAGCATACTTGCCGGGCTCCAGGGTGCCCAGGGTGTCCTCGGCCAGAATGTATTCGGAAGCCCAGGTGGTGGTCATTTTCAAAGCGGTGACCCGGTCGATGGCCTGCTCCGGAAGCATGAGCTCCTTTTCTTCGGTCAGAGGGTTGGTGATCTCCCGGGTGATAAGGGTGTGGATGGGCTTCCAGAAATCGGTGCCGGTGGCTTCGAAGGTCACCCGGATACCCTGGTTGATCCAGGTCTTCACAGGCATGGCGTAGGGTCTGAGCACCTCGCCATAGTCCTTGATCAGGACACTGGTCCAGTCCAGGTAAGGAGTGTTGACGTTGAGGATGATGCCGTACTCCTTGATCTTGGCCATCACATCGTCAGGAGTGCCCAGCACCGTATTGTGTTCCATGGTGGTTCGAAGACCCCGGATGTGTTCAACCGACAGGTTGGCCTCCTTCATGGCGTCTTCCAACATCTGAATATAGAGCCGGACTCCATGGCTAGAGGTGCCGTGGACCCCCACTGGGCGCCACCCGTTCATGACCGCCGCCTTGACCGCTTCCCAGGGCCGGGTCCCGGGACGCGGACAGCGTTCCCGGTCCTTGATCTCGGGAGAGGCAGGAACGTCGGGACCCAGGCACACATGATTCTGGCTGGAATCCCAGACCTCGTTGCTCATTCCACCCATCCACAACATCTCCCCGCCGTTGCGGTGATTGGTCCAGGGCGCACCCGTGCCCTTGTAGAATTCACGGGTCGCTTTGAGGTTGAAGAAACTGCCCCTCTGGGCTTCGATGTAATAGGACAAGCGATGGGGCATTTTACCCTCGCGATTGAGCTTATTGTAGGCGTCCACAATGCTGGGAAAAAGCAAACGCGTCGACACCGTTGTCATCCCCAGCTTTTGTAGCGTCATCCCGTGAAGTCTCAGCGCTTCCGCCAACTTGTCGACCGGCTCATCTCTCCACCAGTAGGCGAAGGTGAGACCTTGCAGTTCGGGAACGGCCGCGTATCCGTCCCGGGCGGCGCTGCTGCGGCCCCTCTCCAGCATGGTGCTCTCTTCCCAGTCGGGAAAAACCTCTTTGAATGCCCGGATGGCTGCCGCATTGAAGATTCCCGCCTGCCGGGCTCCCACCACCACCGGATGATCGGGGGCGGCCGTATCCAGCTGGACCGTCCTGCGGTTGATGAGCCCCCGGTAAAGCCAGGTTCGATTGGTGGAAGGCCGGTTGTCGGGACCTTCCCTCAAGGAGACGCTGATCCACTGTCCTTTGGGGATGTTCTGGGCTTCAATGGCGTTGACGACCGAGTCGCGGACCTTCTTGGAGGTGCCTTCGGCGGTCGCCTCCGCTACCACAGTCACCTTGATGCTGGGGTCGACCAGCCCCACTTGAGGCCCAAAGCGGCTGGCGGCCGGACCAAAGAGGTGATAGTGAGTCTGGATTAAACCCGGAATGACAGCCTTACCACCCACATCGACAAACCGGGTGGCAGGCCCGGCCAATTCCCGCATCTGCTGGTTGGTTCCCAACGCCATGATCCTTTTGCCCTTGATGGCCATGGCCTCAACAATCCGTCCGGGCGTATTCGGTACAATGCTCCAGTCATCCATAGTCACTATTTTCCCGTTGATCAGGATCATATCCGCATAACCCTGCTCGGCAACCAACTCCGGAACCTGCTGAGAAAAAATGAATCCCTGAGAGATGAGCACAACCAGAACCAGGGTGGAAATGGTACTCATGTTGGGCCTCCTTTTATTCGTTTTTTGAGAAAACGATTGCTTCGGGGAGATTATAAGGGGTCTAGAGCGAAGGATCTAGCGCTGGACTGTTCACAGAACGGCCACCACAAAAAAAGAGGCAGGCTACCTGGCAGCCTGCCTCTTTCAGGATTGCGCAATTGTCTGGAACGATCCTAGAAGACTAGCTTCAAAGCCAACTGGATCTGTCGCGCGGTGGTATGGGTACGGGTAATTCTCCCCGCTCCGCGGTTAGGCCGTCCGGCCCCAAAAAAGAGCCTGGTGGAGGGATCGGCAAAGTTGGCCCG
>JAPYTY010000177.1 GCA_029942065.1 Acidobacteriota bacterium
GTCCATCACAGTGAGGTCCCGCCCCGATTCCGATGGTCGGAATAGAGACCCGGGAAGTCACCTGCTGGGCCACTTCCGCCGGGATCGACTCCAGAACGATGGAGAAGGCACCCGCTTCCTCCAGGATTTGTGCATCTTCCACCAAGTGTTCGGCAGTATCCTTGTCCCTGGCCTGGACACGAAAGCCCCCCAGCTTATGGACCGACTGGGGAAGAAGTCCGAGATGGCCCATCACCGGAATCCCCACCTCCACCAGACGATGGGTCACATCCGCCATGATTCTTCCGCCCTCGATTTTGACTGCCGCCACCCCTCCCTCCTGTACCAGACGACCTGCATTTTGCACCGCATCGGAAAGACTGACCTGATAACTCAGAAATGGCATATCGGCAACCACCAGGGCACGCTGAACGCCCCGGCTGACGGCCTGGCTGTGATGGATCATCATCTCAAGCGTCACCGGCAAGGTGGTCTCGAAACCCAGCAGGACCATCCCCACCGAATCGCCGACCAGCAGGATGTCAACACCGGCCTCATCCAGGAGCCTGGCCAGGAGAAAATCATAGGCGGTCAGCATTGTCACCTTCTCACCCTGCTGCTTCTTTTTTTGCACATCAGGAACTCGTAGGCGCTTCATCGGTTTTACCCCCCTCTTTTTGCTTTCCTCAAAAGATGTTCGACCTGGCCGGCCTCGGCACTCTCCAAACCCTGGTGGAGCGCCACCTGGATGGTGTGCATTCCAAGGGAACGGTACAGTTGATCGATGCTGGAAGGCAGTGAGGCCAACCCCTGCAAGTGAAGCTCCAGAGTCTGGAGGTCGCCCCGCTGAATCGGTCCCGTGAGTGCTTTCGCCGGCTGCTCCAGAGCATTCTCGACGCTTGCCCCGATCAACGGTGCCAGGGCGCGGCGAGCAACCTCAGGCTCCACCCCGGCAGCTCCCATGACCTGGACCGCCGCGTCAATCAACGACACAACATAGTTGCTCGCCATGACCGCAGCGGCGTGATAGGTCGGTTTCCGGTCCGATGCGATAGACAGCATCTCCCCCTCCAGCAAGTTGACAATTTGCTCCGCCCACTGGGCAGCTCTTCCCGAACCCGCGATGGAAAAGGTTGAACCGGGAAGTTTTTCAAGGCCCTGCTCCGGAGTCGCTATCGTCTGAAGGGGATGAAGTCCGGCCCCTGAGTTTCCCTTTTCTGTCAACGGAGCCAACACTTCGGTTCCATGAATCCCCGAGGTGTGCAGGACGGTTCCCTCTCTGAGATCCAGGGCCAGAATGGCCGCGACATCGGCGATCGAATCGTCCGAAACAGCGATCAGAATGCTTTCCACTCTGGAGGCGAGTTCCGGGTAGGTGAGAGCTTGAACTCCACTCCCTATAAAGGCCGCGGCGTCCCCGGCCCGGGATGGATTTCGGCTGGCCACGGCGACGACCCTTTGCCCTCGATCGTTCAGCAGCTTTCCCAGGGACCGGGCGACTCGTCCTGCTCCTGCTATTCCAAACTCAGGGATTGGGTGGTTGAACCGCCGGGTTGATTTGCTCGCCATCTTCAGCACAAACCATTCATGGAGGGACGCAATCAAGAATTACATCGAGTCCGACAGGATCCCGATCATGTAAAAACGAGTTCTTTGCCGCTGGATGTACTCAATATCTCAAAGTCCCATTATCTGTACTGCCACTTCGCGGGTACGTGGGCCGTTGTCAAAATCAAGCACCACAATCTGCTGCCAGGTACCCAGCCGCATTTTACCACTAACCACGGGAACCACGAGAGACGGCTTCAACAGTGAGGCTCGAACATGTGAAAACCCATTGCCGTCGTGCCAGGCCTGTTCGTGATGATAATCAAGAGTGGGAGGAGCCAGTTTGTCAAAGAGCTCCTCCAGATCCTTGACCAGCCCGGGTTCATATTCAACCACGGTAACACCAGCCGTCGAACCCACCACAAAAACGGTCACCGTACCACTTTGGACGGCACTCTCCTTGATCTTGCTCTGCACCTCCACAGTCACATCGATGACGTGACAATAGCCCTGGGTGCTCAGATTCAACGTGTAATCCTTGATTATCATACTGACCTCCTGTTTTTGCGGCTTCGTCCCGACCGCGGCTGGCAACTGGGACAGAAATGGGTCCCCCGCTGGCTCATCACGATCTTCTGGATGGGGGTCTCACATTGATAACAGGGCTCGCCTTTCTGGCCATAGACTCTCAGGTTCTCCTGATGAGTTCCCATCTGACCATCACTTTGCACATAGTCCCTCAGACTGGTGCCTCCATGCTCGATTCCTTCTTTGAGCACCTCCGGAATGGCTTCAAAAAGAGACTCCTTCTCCCACCGACGAAGGGATTGGACTTTTCGAGCCGGGTGAATCCCCGCCCGGAAGAGGGCTTCATCCGCATAGATATTTCCTATTCCCGCCACAAAGTGCTGATCCAGAAGCAGCGACTTGATGCGCACTTTCCGGTTGCGAAATCCTTCGAGAAAGGCGGCTATATTGTAGGCGGGAGAAAAGGGTTCCAGGCCCATTTCTGAAAAGAATTCGGCCAGAACCTTTTTCCCTTTTTCCAACAGGAGCACCTTCCCGAACTTGCGAATGTCTCGAAACAGCAATGCCCCTCCCCCCTCCAGGTGAATCTGCAAATGAGTATGCCGATCCGGTGCATGCTGGAAGGTGCGCTGCAGTCCCGTCACGGGATGGCGGTGAAATCCTTCGGAATCAGGTCGATCGGGATGACGGAAGGTCAACTGGCCCGTCATTCCGAAATGGATTAGAAGATAGTGCCGGTCCAGAACGACAATCAAATACTTCCCCCTCCGATCCAGTTCGTGAATTTTCTGGCCCGGAAGATGCTCCAGCAATTGCGCCGGCTGGACCTGGAAGATCTTGCAGTCGGCCGCCGTCAAGTCCACCACGGTCTGACCCACGGCATGGGCCTCGAGTCCTCTTCGAATGGTCTCGACCTCGGGAAGCTCAGGCATAGTTAAAAGCCGCTGGTCTCCGACCAGCCCGTTTCACGTTTCACGTTTCCGGAGTGTGGGAGGCACCTCAGTGCGCTGAATCCGACCGACAGCACGAAAGCACCTCCGCGAAGCGGACTGGTCAGCCGGTCAGCCGGTCATACCAGTTCCCCAGTTCCTTCCCGATCAGGTGAGGGTTGTCCTCTTGAATGTAGTGGATTCC
This sequence comes from Acidobacteriota bacterium, assembly GCA_029942065.1. Taxonomy (GTDB): domain Bacteria; phylum Acidobacteriota; class UBA6911; order RPQK01; family JADFOI01; genus JAPYTY01. The sequence goes on from JAPYTY010000177.1 coordinate 3,190, forward strand.
CGGGCCGATGTTGACGACTTCAAAATTCTTCAGATGCTTCAGACTCCACTCGACGATGGGCGCGCTGATCAGGACACCGGGTTCGCCGTGAAAGAGCAGCTTGGGCACCTCCGACTCCTGCAGCTGGCGGGAGTAGGTCACCACCGCCTGGTTAACATCCTCAGGCTCACCCTCGATGGGGAGTTCATTGGGCCAGCGCCAGATAGGTGTGCGACTCTCGGGATCCAGAAACGGTTCCCGGTAATGGTCCAGTTCCGCTTCGGTCAACTCCCAAGCCACCGAACCGGGCAGAACCTTCTCGATGAAAATATTCTGATTCACGATGATATCCCAACCCACTTCCGGAGTCCGAAAACTCTGAAAAATCTCCTTCTTGGGTCCGGGAAACCGATCCCAGTCTAGCGGTCCCAGAAAGGCCTCCATGAATGCCAGGCCCTTGATGTTCTCCGGATGCCGCATGGCGTAATGAAAGCCCAGACCCGAGCCCCAATCGTGGATAACCAGGGTGATGTTTTGCAGGTCCATCCTTTCGATGAAACCTTCCACGTAACGGACATGATCGAAAAATCGGTACTCGAGATCGAGCTTGTCCGACTTTCCCATCCCGATCAAATCCAGAGCGATACAGCGAGCCCTGGAACTGACGTGGGGAATTATGTTTCGCCAGAGATACGACCAGGTGGGATTGCCGTGAAGAAACAAAACGGGATCCCCCGTGCCCTCTTCAATGTAGTGCATCCGTGATCCCAGTAACTGGATGTAACGGGACTCAAAGGGAAAGTCCGATGAGATTTCCGGCTTCAGGCTCATCGTGCTAACGGCCGTCGAAAACAATTTCGCCGGCCAGACCGGTCATCACCACCTTGAGTTCGGGAATCTCAGCAACCGGAATGGTGAAAAAGTCCCGGTCCAGTACCGCGAAATCGGCGAACTTCCCCGGCTCCAGCGTACCCACGGTGTCCTCGGCCAGCATGTACTCGGAAGCCCAGGTGGTGGCCATTTTCAAGGCGGTCACCCGGTCGATTGCCTCCCCGGGACGAAGCTTTATCTTCTCGTCAGAGCCTACCAGGGTAATCTCCCGAGTGACGAGTCTATAAATGGGACGCCAGAAATCGGTTCCGTCCGCCTCGAAGGTCACCCGGATGCCCTGATTGATCCACGATTTCACGGGCATGATAAAAGGTCTCAGCTGCTCCCCATAGTCCTCCAGAGCCCAGGGGATATCTCGAAGGCGAAAGGTCACCACGTTGAGGTGGATTCCAAACTTCTTGATCCCCTCCATCACATCCGGCGGCGTCCCTAGCAGTTGATTGTGCTCAACGGCCGTTCTGAGACCCCTCATGTATTCGACCGAGTAGTTCCCTTCCCGCCTGGCCTCTTCCAGCATCTGTATATAAAGCCTCATTCCGTGGCTGGAGGTGGAGTGAGCCTGAACGGGCCTCCATCCATGAACGATGGCCGTCTTGTACGTCTCCCACGGCTTGCTCCCCGGTTCGGGACATCTCTCCCGGGCCTTGATTTCGGGAGGGGCGGACACATCAGGCCCCATACAAACCTCGTTATCGGAGGCATCCCAGATTTCGTTGGCCATTCCGCCCAACCAGAGCATTTCACCGCCGCCTGCATGGGTGGTCCAGGGGGCTCCGTATCCTTTGTAAACCTCACGAATGGACTTGAGATTGAAGAAGTTACCCCGTTACGATTCCACATAATAGGCCAATCGGTGGGGCATTTGTCCCTCTCGATTGAGATGATGAAAGGCGGCGATGACCCGGGGAAAAAGAATACGAGTGGAGGCGGTCGTAATCCCAAACTTCTGGAGCTCCAGCCCCTGCAGGCGCATGGCCTCGGCTAATTTCTCGACAGGCTCATCC
>JAPYTY010000178.1 GCA_029942065.1 Acidobacteriota bacterium
GTGGGAGTCAAAGGAATGGGAATTCCCGGCAGGAGCACTTTCCTGAGACTGCAAGCGGCAGTTCCGACCAGAAACAGGAAGAGAAAAAACGTCGCAGCGTATTTCATCTTCTTTTTCTTGATCATCGACCCCGCTGTTAGCGGGCAAAGGTGAACCTGCCTCGGCGGCTCCTCCGGATTACGAATTCTCCGGACTAAGCTGGAACCTTGATCAAAAACCTGCGCTGGTGCAGCCTGACGCTGTTGTCCGGCCACCTGACCTCGACCACCTGGCCGCGACACAGGGTCACGGTTCCCACTAAATCTGTAGTCGGCAGGGTGACTTGAGTTCCCTTGCGTATTTCGCTGGCCATGGACTGGTTTCTTCCTGTTAACACTCGGCCATTATTTCATGGGAACCCGACAGAAAATCGGGTGGGGGATTCAGACTTGCCTTGTCATCTGCCGCAGGTAAAAAATGGCGAGGGTCGTCGTGGAAGGGGATTCAGGATACTACCTTTTAGTTGATTGTCTCCTTATCCATCAACTGCCGAACACAAAGAGCGAGTTCAGAAGCTCGAAAAGGCTTTCGCAAGAAGGGCATTCCTTGTTCGAAAATTTCACCCTCCCCTACAGCCCTGTCGGAATAGCCGGTAATAAACAGGGCTTTAAGTCCAGGAGTCTTTGATGCCAACCGGGTGTATAGGTCCCAGCCGCTCTGATCGGGCATCACCACGTCGGTCAAAAGAAGATCAAAGGGCCGATCAGACCGCCGAAACAGATCGAGTGCCTCTTCGGCGGAACCGGCACAAACAACGCGATACCCCAGGGAATGAAGCACGCGCTGGATCATTTCTCTGACCGCCGTTTCATCCTCCACCACCAAAATGGTTTCCGAGCCATGGGGCGGGTTCGCTTCTTTTTCCTCCGAAACCTTCTGATCGGCTCCATCCACTCTTGGCCAGTAGCTGGCAATGCTCGTTCCTTTTCCTGGCTCACTCTCCAGGTGGATATGAGCACCATGTTCTTTGACAATGCCGTGGACTGAAGACAGACCTAATCCGGTTCCTTTCCAGGGCAGCGCAAGCTATTTGAAAAAAAAAAGAGAATTCGGCTGGAGTTTCTAACCTCAGCTGGATTGCACTGGCGTGTAAACTCTGCCGCTTCTGGAAGGAGCCCGCACCATGGTGCCCTTGCCGACACAGATGTGGAGGAACTTTTTGAACCTCGTGAACACGCTCTCCTGAAGGTAAGGAAGGTTGTGTTTTTTGCAGAGCGCCTCGACTCTGGGCTGAATTTCCTGGTATTTCGTCATGGGCAGGTTGGGAATCAAATGATGCTCGATCTGGTAATTGAGCCACATCTGGGGATTGTCAATCCAATCGTTTCCGGTGGTGTAGTTCACCGATCCCAGAACCTGATTCACGTAAAATTCCCGTTTGGTTTTGTAGTGGTGGTCGAAGCGGACCAGGTCGGAACCGGCGTGATTGGGAGCGATGATCATGTAGGAGTGGAAGTTGGTGAGGAACTCGGCCAGTACTCTGTTGATGAGCACGAACAACACGGCGGTGTTCCCCAGTGGGAGAAAGAGCAACGGGATGAAGACAAAATGAAACAGAAAAAAGGGAAGGTAGCAGGAAAGCCACAGTTTTCGCACCAGCCAGTTCCGGAAGTCGAAAAGATTGGAAAGCCCTATGGGAGTGACCTGCCTCTGGTCCGAGCGTCGATTCCTGTGCGATTCGAAGGCGTTCAGGGTACTCGGCGCATAGTAGCTGAACTTCCAGGTGATCCCGAGCAGGAACAGCGACAGGTATTTTAGGGCGCGGGGGCCTCGCCAGTTGCGCAGCAGCTCGGCGTGTCGTTCGACCAGATCAGGATCCTTTTCTTCGCCGGTATGGTAGTGATGCAGGAAGTTGTGTTCACAAGCCCAGGCAGCGGGCAGAATCCAGTCGAACCAATCGATGAAGCGCCGCCACCCTCGGGCAAAATACCTGCTGGTATAGCGTGGCGCAACGCCGGGTACCCAGTCGTAGCCGCCGTGGCTAATGTGATGCTGGAGGAGCCAGCGAGTAAGTAACCCCTGGGAGAGGAGCAGGGCACTGATCGGATTGGGGATGATCCATGCGGTGGCGTATCCGAGCAGGCTGCTCAGCTTTCCGATCCGCTCCACTTTGAGCAGATGGAGGAAGTCCTGGTAGCAGAGCGATTGAAAAACGTCCCGGCGAAGCGCCTCGATCTCTCTGGTAAAGCCTTCGTAATCTATTTCGTCGAGTGAAACCGGCTTCGCGTTCTCCATTTCTGCTACCCACCCTGTGCCATGCTGATGTCGTGCCTTGCAAAGACCTCACAACCGGCCTCGATGCCTACCCAAGTGTCTCCTTGTTAATATAACAGGCCTCCGCCCATTTCTAGTGTGAAACCGGTTCAGGATTTGCGAGGTGCCGAGACATCGCAACGACGATGGATCTGTATTTCCAGATCCATCAACTTATCCGTTTGAACGGGTCTGGCGATTTTCGGCAATTTTTTAGGCAGGTCCGTATTACATGCTTCTTCCTCCAGTTTGACTAGCACGGCATAGCCTGTATCCCACAGCCATTCCTTGATGTCGAACTGGGCCTCTTCAAATTCACTTTTCAGCGCTCCTGGCTGAAAGGAATGGAGGAACCCACCGACGACACTGTCATTCGGTTCATACTCTCTATTGAAGAGGGGGTACTTCCTTAATCTCACAAGTGCCGATTGGAGGCGGCCATACGGCTTTTCGCCCCCTGTGATAAACGATACGATGAATAATTCGCCGGGTTTCAAGGCCGAATATGCTTGCCTCAATAGATGAATCCGGCGCTGTCTTGGAAAGAAACAGCTGTAGCCCAAATTGGTCAACAGGACATAGTTAAATGCGTTTTCAGGGTACTGGAGGTTATACAGATCGGCCACCTCGAAACGGATGGGAAGATTCGACTCCTGAGCTCGACTGTGTGCCGCAGCGATCATTCGGGGGCTCCAATCAAAGGCGGTCACCCTAAGACCGCGCCTACCCAGTAGTCGGGCTTCCCGCCCCGCACCGCAAGCCAGGTTCAGCAGTTCTCCAGCGTTCGTCAGATATTTCTCAACAAGAGCCCTCTCTGTCACATCGAGCCAATCATCGTTCCAACAATCAAGTTCCCTTCCCAATGAAAATCATAGGTGAAGCGTGGATACGATATGTTTAGGATCTTGACTTCATCGCCATGATCTTGAATGTAGTACTGGTTTCCATTGCTGCTTTTCCAGTAGCCTGTGAGTTGACCTCCACCTGTCTCAGCAAAAACTCCTTGTGGGCCTGGGCTACTGTTCCATTGGGCAAGAGCTTGAGAGGCACCCGATTAGCCCATGGTATAGCATTAAGTAAAATCTGATAAACCACTGGAAAAAAGTGGTTAAGTCCATGGATATCCCCTATTTTGACCCTTTACTCCCGGAGAGTTTCACCCGTTTTACCGACGGTTTTTTTTCGGGAGAATCCGACCGCTCCCTGATTCTCGAAGTCACCTACTCGATGCATCGCTAGAGGGGCACAGTTTGGGAGTGTGAGGGTGTCGCCCATCTTCTGTTTGGGGAGCAGTGCAGCCTGCGGCTCTGTCTCCTGTCTCCTTCTTTAGTACTCACAGCCATAACAAAGTCTTTGAAAAGATCGGCCAAGGCGGCATGGGAGAGGTGTTATCATTGACCTTGATGCCAGGCGCGACTCTATTTCCCATAAGAGTTTCCCTCGGTGCTGTTGGTAGCCTCCTCTGGCTGCTGTGGCGTCGGGTCGGCTTGCTCAGTAAGACCACAACTGTGTTCTTGCTCCTCTGCTCGCCTATCTGCGCCCAGGGACAATCAATCACGGTGACATTGCTGGGAACGGGCTCGCCCGTGCCCAACTTGGAACGTTTCGGACCCAGCATACTGGTTCAGGCAGGCTCTCAGGTCCTGTTGGTCGACTGTGGACGGGGTGCTGTACAGCGGCTCTTCCAGCTGGGGATGCTTAAAGAGGTGCACTCCCTGTTCCTGACGCACTTGCATGCCGATCACGTGGTAGGGATTCCGGATTTATGGCAGACCGGTTGGCTCATTGGACGGCGCGATGTGTCCCTTCAGATCTGGGGTCCCAAGGGAACTGCCGATATGATTTCGCACCTCGAGAAAGCCTACCAGTTCGACATAGGCATCCGCTTGCAGTACGCAAATACGCCGCCGCCCCGAGGAGTGGTGACGGACACCGAGGAGATTACCCAGGGCGTGGTGTACCAGCAGCAGGGAGTAAAGATCACGGCCTTCGACGTGGATCACGGTCAGATCAAGCCGGCCTTTGGTTACCGCATCGACTACGGCGATCGCTCGGTGGTTCTCTCGGGCGACACTCGTTACTCGGAAAACCTGATCCGGTTCTCGAAGGGCGTTGATCTACTCGTTCACGAGGTGGTGGCAGCGGCGGAGTTCGAGGTGCTTCCTGGTTACCCTCCTGCCAGGATCAGGGAAATCCAAAGTCATCACACCACTCCGGAGCAGGCCGGGGAGGTGTTCAGTCGGGTCCGGCCGAGACTTGCCGTCTACTCCCACATCGTCCCCACCACGGCTGCCGCTTCCGGCCTGATCGCCTCAACCAGAAAAACCTATGCGGGCCCCTTGGAAGTGGGAGAAGATCTTATGACCATTGAAGTGGGCGAACAGATTGTTGTGAGGCGCCACTGATACGAACCATGAAGTGCAGTTGATGTGATGCAGCTAAGTTATTGAAACAAATGGTGCGAAAGGGGGGACTCGAACCCCCACGGGCTTTCACCCACCAGATCCTAAATCTGGCGCGTCTGCCAAATTCCGCCACTTTCGCTTGGGACATCAGTATAGCTTAAAGTGATTTTAAGCACCCATAGAGGCTCATTGAGCAGTTTTCCTAAATTGGTTAGGTAGACTCGATCCGATCGCACTCCAAGCTATTTCCTCACTGTCTCCCATATGTCTCCCACTTCGGAGGGATAATTGCTCAAGTGCCTGGGCTTCTGCGGCTTGTGCCATTCGAACAGATTGCTCTGCATGCCCTGGTAC
>JAPYTY010000179.1 GCA_029942065.1 Acidobacteriota bacterium
GGGTCGGAAGTGGAAACTTCCTCAAAACGGAGCTCTTCAGGGCCGCCGGCTTCTTGGACACGTATCGCTTTCATGAGTGAATGTCGATTATACCCGGAGGATGCATCGCTTGTCTTCGCTTCGCTCAGATAAAGGCGGGTGGTCCTGCAGTAGAGACCTTATCCATGATCCGGGTGATGGCCCGTAGACTGGGTTTGACCAAACAGGTTACACTTACTTGCCATGCCGATAGTGTTTTGTTCTTTGGGTATTTATCTTCCCTGTAGCCATTCTCTGAAAGAGAAGCGCGACGTGCTCCGCAAAACGATGGATCGCTTGCGCTCCCGTTTCAATTTTTCCATTTCCGAGATTGATCATCAGGATGTGTGGCAGCGGGCCCGAGTGGGGGCTGTTTCGATTGGTTCCGATCCGAAGGTGCTGGAACGCGTTTCAACGCAGTTCATCCGGGAGAGCGAGCGAATCCTGGGAAGTGATTTAGTGAGATACGATATTGAATTCATTGAGTGCGATTGAACGGCCGAAATCGAAGGCTTTTGAAGACATTCTCCGCTTCATCTCCGAGCATGAGCGGTTTTTGATCACCTCACATGCCCGGCCCGATGGGGATTCCATCGGTTCCGCTCTGGCTCTGGCTCTGGGGTTGGAAGGCCTGGGAAAGACGGCGGACATTTTCGGTGGGGATCCTGTCCCGCGTTCCTTTGTTGCTTTACCGGCGATTGACAAAATCAAGGTGACCGACCGCGTCGAAGGACCCTATGACGGCTTGCTGATCCTGGAGTGCAACGATCTGAAGCGACCCGGGGTCGATGGCCTGGACCAGTACTTCGTCGTGAACATCGACCACCATCTGAATACCAATCCTTTTGGTGACCTGAATTGGGTGGATTCCTCGGCTGCGGCCGTGGGAGAGATGATCTACCAACTGCTTTTAGCCATGGATGCTCCCATCACTCTGGAGGTTGCCACCAATCTTTATGTGGCGATCTTCACCGACACCGGATCGTTCCAATACTCCAACACCTCCGCCAAGACTTTTTCCATCGTGGCCGATCTGGTTCATCTGGGTGTCCGTCCCTCTGACGTTGCCCAGTCCATTCACATGGCGCACCCCCCGGAGAGAATCAAGCTCCTGGGGAGACTGCTCAATACACTGGAGATCCATTCTTCTGGAAAGATCGCCTCGATTACTCTCAGCCACCAGATGCTTGAAGAAACCGGTGCCGCGCCCAACGATGTCGAAGGCATGGTGAACTATCCCCTCTCCATCAGCGGCGTCGAAATGGCCGCCTTTTTTCGCCAGGACCAGGGCGATTCCTTTCGAGTCAGCCTGAGGTCCAAAGACCGGTACGATGTCAGTAAGGTGGCTCGACTCATGGGTGGAGGCGGCCACAAAAATGCGGCCGGTCTTTCGGTAGAAGGCAACAGGGAAGAGGCCGCCGGAAAAGTGATCGGGGAACTGGAAAAACTTCTTGATTCATGAACCTCCCTGCGGCGTCCTGGTTGCCGATAAACCCTGCGGGCCGACCTCCCAGGATATCGTTGCCAGGGTGCGCCAGTTCTTGAAGGTCAAGGTGGGTCATACTGGAACTCTGGACCCCATGGCGACAGGGGTTTTGCCCCTGGTTGTGGGGCGGGCCACCCGATTGGCCCGGTTCTACCAGGCTCATGACAAGGAATATGGGGCTGAAATCAGGCTGGGACAGAGCACCGATACTTTTGATCGGGAGGGCAAGATCCTTGAGAAGCACCCGGTTCCTGAAATCTCCAGCCAGCTAGCCCAATCGGTCCTGTCCCGATTCAAGGGGGAAATTCAACAGCAACCTCCCATGTTCTCCGCCGTTAAGGTGGGCGGGGAGAGACTCTACAACCTGGCCCGTCAGAATCTTACCGTCCAGCGCCCTTTCAGAAAGGTCTCCATCTATAGCCTGGAATTACTGGAGCAGACGCGGGCAAGCTGGCATCTCAGGGTTCATTGTTCCTCGGGGACGTACATCCGCACGCTGGCCCATGAGATCGGCCAGGCTTTGGGCTGTGGAGCCTTTCTCTATGACTTGCGTCGCCTCCGAGCAGGCAGTTTTGATTTGAGTCAGGCGTTGTCGGTAGAGGAAATGGAGGGCCGATGGAAAGAAATGCTCTATCCGATGGAGCGCCTGTTGCCTGACCTTCCTCGAGTCGATCTGGATGAAGTCGACATCATGAAAATAGGGCATGGGAACGAAATCTCCTACCAGGACAGCAAACATCGAGATCTCTATCGGCTTTTCCACAATCAGAAGTTGATGGCCATCGGAGAGGGGGGCGCAGAGGCTCAGCTTCGGCCCAAGATCGTCCTGCGCCGAATCGAAGAAGCGTCAACCTAGTCACGTGAAACCTGGAATCTGGAACGTGGAACGCGCTGGGCGAAGGCCAGCGCGTTTATCATGTCAGCAAAGGAACTGGCGACACTTCTGAATTCCGCTCACAACGTGCTGGTTTTCACCGGTGCGGGTATGTCCACCGGTTCGGGCATTCCCGACTTCCGTGGGGCCAAGGGCCTGTGGCACCGGATCCGTCCCGTCTATTTCGATGAGTTCATGAATTCACATGAAGCTCGCCTCCGGCACTGGCAATACAAACTGGACGGCTGGCGCGATTTTCGCGATGCTCGACCCAGTGCTGCCCACGAGGCTTTGTATGAACTGGACCGGATGGGTCGTCTGGATGGCCTGGTAACCCAGAATATCGATGGCTTGCACCAGTTGGCAGGCCACCCTGAGGAGAAAGTGATCGAGCTGCACGGGACCAACCGAAAGGTGGAGTGTGTTGCCTGCCAGGAGATTTTTGAACCGGACCCCCTCTTCGAGCAGTTTGGCGAAACGGGGGAGCCCCCTTTGTGCCGATGTGGAGGCTTCCTCAAGCCGGCCACCATTTCCTTCGGGCAGGCCATGCCCAGGGCAAACTCCAGACTGCCTTCAGCTGGGCCGGTCGTGCCGATCTGGTGGTTTCCGTGGGGTCAACCCTTGAGGTGGAACCAGCCGCGTCGGTGCCCTGCTCGGCCAAAGACAACGGTGCCGCCTACGTGGTCATCAATCAGGGACCCACCGCTCATGATCAACTGGCCGATCTTCGCGTCGAGGATGATGTGAATGTCCTTTTGCCGGCAATGATCAACCACCTCCGTGGGCTTACCGAAGTGTAGGCTGTGCGTTTTTCCGTGCTTTTGTGGGGGCGCAGCGCGTTTCACGTTTGCATGTTTCACGTGTCCGGAGTGTGGGAGGCGCTTCAGTGCGCCGATTCCGGAGAGCCGCTCACAGAGCGGCCGCTACAACGCCCTTATCGTTGTGCGTATGCACACCTACCCTCGCTCCGAAGGAGCGACAGAGTCTGGCTCAGGGCGTTTCGCCCTGGGCCAGTTTTTTTTGTGTCTTGGTGGTTGTTTTCTTCTCTGTTCCTCTGTGGTGACATTCTCCTGGTGCCTCGGTGGTGATGCCCAGGTCCCAAAAACCGCATCCCACAACGGCGAGGTAACACCAAAACAGTGATCTGGATCCACAAAATGGTGATAAAAGTGCCAGCGGCGCTGTCGTTTCAGCAGGCCCCGGCTGTTCTTGCCCAGATGCAGCCGGTAATGGACCCACTCGTAGTAAAGAAATCCCGCCCACAAACCAGTCAGAAATCCGGTGGCATCCAGGAAGCTTCCCCCTATCCAATAGAATCCCCATCCCAGTAACCCCGAAACGGGCAGACTGTAGAGTGGCTGAACCAGAATCTTGCCAGGATGGCGCGGGTCCTGGTGATGATTGTAGTGAAGCTGGTGAATGATTTTCCTCATCCCGGGATTTTGCGGAGTCCAGTGAAAGAAATAACGATGCAGGAGATATTCCAGTAGACTCCAAATAGCGAGACCGATCAAAATCAGCACCAGGAGTCGGGACGCCTGAGATCGCTGAACGTCGGAATGAAAGACGAGAAGCCCGGTGAGCAGTGGATAGATCCAGAACGAAAAAAAGCGAACCCATGCCATAGGTTATTATTTTACTGACTCATGTTGGCAAAGGATAACTGGATCGAAATCGATGGCCTTAAAATCCATTACCTGAGTGGTGGAGAGGAGTCCTCGACCCTGGTCTTGATCCACGGAGGGGGCGCTGACTCGGCCTCTCTCTCCTGGGGGCCGGCTATGGGTGAACTGGCCTCGACCTGCCGGGTGATCGCTCCCGACCTGCCCGGATTCGGAGAGAGTGACAAGCCCAGGATCGCCTACACCCTGGAGTACTACACTCAATTTCTGAAACGCTTCACCGAGGCACTGGATCTGGGAGCGTTCTCGCTGGGAGGGCTCTCGATGGGTGGCCAGATTTCCCTCAACTTCGTCTTGAAGCTCCCCTGCCCGGTCATGAGACTGGTCCTGGTCGGCAGTGCCGGGCTTGGCACCAGGCTGCGGTGGCAGGTTCTGGGCCGGCTGGGAAGCCAGATTCCGGGTTTGCAGGAATCGGTGAGAAAAACGGCTGCCCGTAGCCCTGGGACCATCAAGCGGAGCCTGCAGCTCTTTCTCCACAATCCGCAGCGGGTTACCGATGAACTGGTCGATGAGATCTCCAGGGGGATTGCCGTCCCCGGAGCGGGTCGGGCCTGGAAATCCTACCTGACCCATGAGATGGGTTACTCGGGCTTCCGACATGGCCTGGTGGAACGGCTCGCCGAGATCACACTGCCGACCCTGATTCTGCACGGAGCCAACGACAACTTCATTCCGGTCAAATGGGCGAAGAAGGCTCACCAGCTCATACCTGGTGCCAGGTTGTCCATCTTTCCGGAGTGCGGACACTGGCTGCCGAGAGAAAAAACGGCCGAGTTCACCGCTCGTGTACTTGAATTCCTTTCTGAGTAGAGTTGCACACCACAAAGGCACAGGAAGGTATTCACCACAGAGACACAAAGAAGCCGCCTTTATCTGAGCGAAGCGAAGAAAATTCTTTTCTTTGTCCTATCTCTCCAATCTCAGCCAACATAGATAGGGGCACCTCCCACCTTCCGGAAACCTTAAACCATAAACCTTAAACGTGAA
>JAPYTY010000180.1 GCA_029942065.1 Acidobacteriota bacterium
GTACTGGCTGGTGGGCCAGCGCCCGTGTACCGCAATAAAGTCTTCCTTGCGGGTCATTTCCAGCTTCACCGGCTGTCCGGCTGTTCTGGCCAGTTCGGCCGCCATCAGATCGGAATCCTGACACTGGTTCTTGTTGCCAAACCCTCCGCCCATGTACTGGCATACCACCCGCACCTTCTCGAGGGGCATGCCAAGACTTCGGGCAATATCCCGATGGCAGTTGGAAATTCCCTGGGTGGGGGTCCAGACGGTCAGCTTGTCGCCCTCCCACCGGGCCACCGCCACACGGGGCTCCATCTGGGCATTGTTTATGTGCTTGGAAATAAAGTGGTCCTCAAAGACCCTGTCCGAAACGGCAAATCCTTTGTCAACGTCACCCCGAATATAAGTGGAGGGCTCCCGTTTGCCCGGACCCTGGCTGGTGAAACTGATCACCGGCGAAAGATTTCCTCCCGGATGAATCTCGACCGCTCCCGGCTCTAGTGCCTCCTCTGCAGTCAGCACGAAATCGAGGATTTCGTATTCCACCTCGACGAGTTTGAGGGCTTCTTCAGCCAGATGACGATCGGTGGCGGCCACTGCCGCCACCGGATCTCCCACCAGACGAACCGGGTTGTTGAAGATACGGCGCTGGTTCACACGGTCGCCACTGGACCAGACGATCTGACAATTTTCATGAGTCAGAACGGCCCTGACGCCGTCCAGGGCCAATGCCCTGGAACCATCAATACTGCGTATACGGGCATGGGGATGGGGACTGCGCAAGACACGAGCGTAGAGCATGTCTGGCAAACGAATGTCGGCCGAATAGGTCGCTCTTCCCGTTACCCGCTCCAGCCCGTCCACCCTCGGGGTGGGCGCTCCCACCGTGTTCCATTTCTCAGCCACGGCTTCCCTCCTTGGCCGCTGCCAGAATCGACTCCAGATACCGGTTGTAGTTGGAGCAGCGGCAGACGTTTCCGGCCATCGCCTGGCGAGCCTCCATTTCGGTGGGATCGGGGTTGTCATTGAGCAGTGCTCTGGCTGACATCAACTGACCCGAAGTGCAAAAACCGCACTGGGGACCATCATGAGTGATGAAGGCCTGCTGTAGGGGGTCCAGTTGATCGCCGTCGGCCAACCCCTCGACGGTAATGATCTCCTGGCCCTCGGCCCACACCGCCAGATAACTGCAGGCATAAACGTTCTTCCCGTCCAGCAAAACCGTACACGCACCGCATTCCCCACGATCACAGCCCAGGCGGGTTCCGGTCAGGTCCAGGTGGTCCCGCAGCACTTCAGCCAGGGTCCAACGATCCTCGACATCCAGCCGATGATCCTGTCCATTCACCCTGAGTTGAACTGAAGAGCGTGAAGAGGAGGTTTCCGCAGCAGACTCCTGCTGGGCCAGGGGAGCTCCCACCGCTGGAATCACGGAAGCCACGGCGATCCCCGTTCCACTCCGCCCCAGAAACGAACGTCTTGTAATTGATTTCATGGCTTTTTTACCTCACCACGGACATCAAAAGTGATGAAAACACATTCAACCTCAACAGTGGTTTTACAGCGTCCGGAAGGGTTTTACCTTACCTTACCTTAGCCCGCCGAATCCAACCCCCGATCCGACGCCCAGGCTGCTGGATCCGCCAGATATTCTCTAACTCCAGCCAGGGTTTCATCGGAGAGCAGAGACATCGACTCCCCCACCTCCAGACAGGTCGACAACCTTACCAACGGGTGAACCTGAACCCCCAGTTGCTGTAACTTTTCCACACCGTTCTGTTCACGGTCCACTAAAACCAGACAATCCGACACACTACAGCCAGCCTCCCGGATTCCTTCAACGAATCCTATTTTACTGCCTCCGTCTGTCAGGAGGTCTTCGACGAGCAGAACCCGGCCTTCTGGAGCTCCTTCCAGTCGGAGTCCTTCCCCGTAACCTTTAGGCTTTTTACGCACGTAAATAAAAGGCTTGTCCAGCCGCTCAGCCAGCCAGGCTCCATAGGGAATCCCGGCCGTCTCACCTCCGGCTACGCAGTCACACTGGATATTGCGTTCATGGCAAAGGAAATGGAGGAATCCGATCAAAAGATCCCGGGTCTGGGGGAACGAGATCAAGAGCCGGCAATTGATGTAAAGAGGCGCAAAATCCCCTGAAGCGAGCCGGAAAGGACTTTCCTGGTTAACCGCAATGGCCTGATGGTGCCACAACAACTGACCGGTGATCTCAGCGATATTATTCTGAATGGCATCGACAGGCTTCATCAATCTCATCATGGTTTCTCATGTGAACCCACGAGTCAACCCACAATTTCAGAACTTCTAACGTGACCTCAGGAATTCCTTGAGATTCGAGATTCCCTCTGCCTGAAGGATGTTGACCAGTCCCCTGTTGATTCGCTTCACCAGTGAGGGACCCTGGTAGATCAGTCCCGTGTACATCTGAACCAGAGAGGCTCCCCGCTTCAGGTATCCCCACACTTCCCCTGCCGGATCCTGGTCAGGGTCACAGCCGACTCCGCCGCAAGCTACAATCGGAACTCGTCCTTCGGTCAAACGGAATACCCTGTCGATCATCTGCTCAACATGCTTCTTGAGAGGCCGCCCGCTAAGCCCCCCCGGGCCAAATGCATTCATCCGGCCCTGATTCGTCTTCAAGCCTTCTCGCCTGCTTGTAGTATTGCCGATGACAAAGCCGTCGATACCATATTCCTGGCTCAATTCCATCAATCGACCCAGCCTGGAGTCATCCAGATCAGGAGAGAGCTTGGCTAAAAAGGCTTTGGACCGGTTTCCCGTCTCCATTTCATTCCTTGTTTTTTGCAGGCGACTCAGAAAAGGTTGCAAAAGCTCAGGATCCTCGAAGCACTTCCCTTCTACCGTGTTGGGACAACTCAGATTCAAGGTGATGTAATCGGCCAGTGGATAGAACTTGCGAACGCTGTCCAGATAGTCCTCGATGGCCTCTTCGCCGGCAATTTCGGGATCCGCCGTCTTGACCAGATTGATTCCGATAGGAATGCGGAAATCCACCTTCTGCAGCCTTTTCAGTACCGTTTCCGATCCTTCGCTATTGAGACCCAGATAATTGATCAATCCCTGATCACCTGGAAGCCTCAACAGTGTGGGTGACAGATTGCCCGGCCAGGGCCTCGCGCTGATGGACCCCACCTCCATGTGCCCGAACCCGAGAGCAGCGATGATCCCCGGTAGTTCCCCCTGCTTGTCAAAACCTGCCGCCAAACCCACCGGATTGTCGAATTCCAATCCCAGTACCCGAACCCTTAAAGCCTTCCATTGAGGGCCATAGACCTGCTTAACCAGATTGCGTGCCAGGACAGATCGGGAAAGTGTTCGCCCTAGCCGGATGGTCTGCCGGTGGACCAATTCCGGGTTCATCCCGAAAAGCAGTGGCCTCAATAACCTATAGAGCATCTTTCACCACCAAGACACAGTAATTAACCACAAAGACACAAAGACACAAAGAATTCTTTTCTTTTCCACCACCAAGACAAAAGAGTTGTTTTTAACTTTCTTTCGTTTTTTTTTCTCAGAGGATCGTTATAGAGACAAAGTGAGATTAAGAGAACCGATTCCACAGCCGTTCAACCAACTGGCTGCTACCACTGTTAACGCAGCCTACCAAGTTCATTCCCGGCTTGGGCCCGGTCTTCTTGAGACTGTGTACCAAGCATGCCTTGCCTACGAACTGACAAAAGCAGGAGTTTCTTTCGAACAGCAAGCATTTTTGCCGATCCACTATGACGGGTTGCAATTAGAAGCAGAGTTCAGAATTGCTCTATGTCTTGAACGCTGTGTTATTGCGGAACCCAAGACGGTAACGACTATGTTGCCTCTTCACCACGCCCAGATGCTTACCTATCTTAAATTGACGGGAAACAGATTGGGACTACTCATCAACTTCAATGTCCCTTTAATCCGGGACGGAATAAAGAGAGTCATCCTTTGAGTTTCACACTTAAGACACAAGAATCTCCAGCCGGAACGGACACAAAGCAGCTTTGTGACGTTCCGGCTGGAACGTGTCTTCTTTGTGTCTTAGTGTCTTTGTGGTGAATTAATCCGTGTCTTGGTGGTTAAGGAGTGTTTTCAGATTGTCCAGGCCGGCCCGGTAGATTCCTTCGACCAGCTGGACGGCTTCACTTTCGGGCACTCCTGAAGGCTCGAACCGGCCCGACCATTCCACCTGGCTGCCCTCTCCGAGTTCGGAAACCTTCAAGGGGGCCAGGTAGTCAACAACCGGCAAGGGACTCTCCACGATGGAGTAGCTGCACTCCCGAAACTCCTCACTGTGATGCTCCAGCTTCTCGAAAATCGTGGTCCCGTCACCCAGGGTCACTTTGCGGATTTTTCCGTCCGCTTCGAGCTCACTGTGCTCGACAGCGGGGTGCCAGGCCGGAAGCGAGTTGAATCCGCCGATCACATTCCAAATCCGTTCCGCTGAAGCGCTGAACTCCTCGATCATGGCCACCTTCGCCATGGTACTCCTCCTTTTTTCTCTAGCCCGTGTCATGCATAAAGCGAGCTAACCATCCAGATCAGGATATCTCAAATGAAAGTCGGTGGCATCCTGGTAGTGTTTGGCCAGAGCCAGGATCTCCGCCTCGGCATGCAGCTTCCCCACAAAAGTCATGGCACTCGGCGTTCCGTCCTCGGTGAAACCGTTGGGCACCACCACACAGGGGTGTCCGGTGAGATTGGTCAGCGGTGTGTTGAGCCCCAACGGATTGGTGATCGGAGTTCCTGGCTCACTGGGAGGAACCACGATCACATCCACCCGGGAAAGCAGCTGGTTCATCTCTCCCATGAGTCGTAACCGATGCCGGTCCGCCTGGATGTACTGGACCGCCGGAATAATCTGGCCTGCACGCAGAATGACCGGCCAAAAACTATCCGGACCCATCAGCTCGATTCTCCGGCTTCGTGTTAGCTCATCAAGGCTCGCCGCGGCATCTGCAAACAACATCACCCACTGCACATCCACCGGATAGTCGGGGAACTCGACCGGAATCAGGTTCAGGCCCAGT
>JAPYTY010000181.1 GCA_029942065.1 Acidobacteriota bacterium
CCAGCAAGGCAATTGTGATTGCGCTCAGCTGGACGATTCCGGCTGTTAGGATCGGTGCTCGTTCCACGGTCACAACAGGATAGGGGTTTTGCACCCCTTCGCCCCGGGGCTCGTTCCACCAGACCACGCTGCCATCGCTGTATTTTTGCCAGGATTTAAAAGGATAGACTCCTGGTTTCTCGGGAACATTCAGAGTAAAGTAAATCATCTGAAAGGTCTCCGGCTCAGCCTCATCACCCGTCCACCAGAGTCGCAGGACCTTCCCGTCCTCGTCGAACTCCCTATGCGGGGTCCAGCCGGATATGTCCTCAGAGAAACCGAGGTCCCCTCCGTTTTGGTGCCACTCCGGAGACACCTCGATGCCCAACTCGACCACCGAAATCTCCTTTTCCACGGGCGCCCGAATGAAATGGCGCACGTGACGAACCCCTGCCTGGGCGGTGCGCGGGGTGATGCTCACATGAGCAAAACTGGGGGCTGTGAAAACTGTAAGAACAAGCCATACCAAGATGCCCGAACCGAATCTCAAGGTCTGCATCATTCATCCTCCTGTAAAGGAATCAATTAAAGACACGCATTCAAACACCTGCCGGTGCCAAGAAACGTCTGACCCTCGCGCCCGCTTAGGTGAGGTCCACCGAAGGCACCCAGGGTTCCTCTGCCCAACCCACTCTGGTGCGGGCTACCTGGGCATCGATGAGATAGGGTCTGCCTTCCCCGCTCGCCCGGCGCGCCCGCTGCAGGGCAGCCTGCAATTCGTCCGGCGATACAAGCTCTCTGCTGCCCCCCTGACACACGACAAAACCGACTCTCCAGATTCACTTAGGGAGAGGGGGTGTACTCTCAGGGGGTTTGCGGTGCAGCGTTCCCTGTTCATAAGAGTAAGCCAGTTTGATCAGAGTCCGCTCGCCGTAGGGCCTTCCCAGAAAACTAATCCCAGCAGGAAGCTGATCGCTTGTAAACCCTGCCGGCACGGTGATGGTTGGGACGAACACCAAAAAGGTGTTCAAATGGGGAGCTCCCTTGGAGCTGACATAAGGCGGATTCACCCCATCCTTAATGAGGGTCGGTTGGTGCTCTACAGACTTGTGGACAATGGCGTCCAATTGATGATCCGCCATGACTTTAAGCACCCTGGTCATCAGCTCATCCCGTGCCATGAGGTATTGGTAGTGTCTTGATTCAGCCTCCCTAGGATCTCTTGAAGATCCCGTCAGGCGCCTTTTCACCGTAGGGAACACCTTGTCAAAGTCGGGCGACTGGACGACATCCTCACGCGCCCTGAAGGGGGGATTGGCGCTTCTGCCGAAGTAGAGCTTGAACGATTCTTCACCATCGGGTCCGTTCGCTCTTGTGGCGAGCAGCTCCTTGAGATCGGGAATCACAACCGGGTCCACGATGACGGCTCCGGCGGCCTTCAATTCTCCAACTGCTTTCTCGAAGACCTCCGTGACCTTCTGGAAATCTTCCGACTCAGGTTCCGAATTCGCATTCATCGACTCATGCAAAACACCGATGCGTGCCCCCTTCAAACCATCCTTATCGAGAAATTCTGTGTAGCTCTCGGGAACATGGCCGACGCCCCGCGCTGTCAGCGGGTCTTCAGGGTCATATCCAACTAGGACGTCCAGAAGCGTGGCCAGATCTGTGACGGTGCGCGCCATGGGTCCCAGAGAGCCGTTAATCGATGGCCATCCGGAATACACGCCGGTTCGACTGACCAGGCCAGCCGTGGGTCTCATTCCCACCAGAGAGTTCCAGGTTGAGGGTCTCCGAATCGAGGCAAAGCCCTCCTGTCCGACTGCAACCGTCGCAAAGTTTGCCGTAATTGCCCCGCCCGGGCCTCCGGAGGAACCGCCCACCGTTCTCTCCAGATCATAGGGATTGCGTGTTGATCCAAAGAGGGAACCATGGGTATCCCCGCCTCCCCATGCACCGAGGGTGGCCTTGGCCAGAATGATCGCTCCAGCTTCTCTCAGGTTCACCACGGCAACGGCTTCATGGTCCGGATAGTAATCCTTTAAAAGAATCGAGCCCAATGTTGTGGGCATGTCTCTGGCGTCCATCTGATCTTTAAGGATGACCGGGATCCCGTGAAGTGGGCCAACAAAACCGGAGGACTGGAAAGCGGTATCCAATTGATCGGCCTCTTCAAGGGCTTTGGGATTCACCGTGATGATGGAATTGATCATGGGCCCATTCTTGTCGTAGGCCTCGATACGATCCAGATAGAGTTGGACCAGTTGGCGAGAGGTGAGCTGCCCTGATCTGTAGGCGTCATGAATATCCGCTATCGTGGCCTCCAGAAGCTCAAAAGGCTGACTCTGTCCGCCGTCGCTGTCTGACCCACACGAAAACAGCACGAGTGAGGTGAAGGCCAGAAGCAGGACCGATTTCAAGAGTCTCGAACGAAATAGTGTACTCAGGCTTTCCTTCATAGGGCACCTCCTTGGTTAGGGCCAGGACTCATCTTTTCTGAAACTGTGTTCTGCGAGATGGTCGTGCCGACCATACAGCCCCCCTGGCGCAATGCAGCTGGTCTCAATCTTACGCGGGGAGGAGGTTAATGGCAATGGGCATCGCTATTGTGAGAGCACGACGGGTGAAACTCTTTACCCATACAAAACCGACTCGCCAGGAGTTCCGTTTCCTTGGAGGTGGGTAGCAATAGAGGCACGTTTCTTTGTACTGGGGAATGAAGCTCTAAGCCTAGAAGCTCCCTTAGAAAACTTATATCCTGTATACAGCCGCTTTCTCTTTGAGACCCTTTAGGAGATTGCCTTATGCCAACCCGAATAATTCTAGCCTTGATGCTGGGCCTACTGGTCCTGCCTGTTGTTGCACAGGATGAGCGACCACCGACTGGTGAAGACACCGGCCCCAACATTGAGTCCATTGCTGGATCCATCGCTGAGCAAATAGACGAGGATGTTATGGTCACCCTGGGTCTCTGGTATGACTCTGGATTGGGCGTACCACAAGACCGTGAAGAGACTGCCCGGTGGTAGTTTGGACCTCACCTGCTTGGCGTAGCGGAACTGTTTTTCCGTCAGATGCCCGGAGCCGATCAACAGGTTGGCAATTTTCTCCCCGGGCGGAGTGTTTTCTGGCGGAGGGGCCCCCCGTGGAAAAACGGCCGGCTCCGGCGTACTGGTATTAGACATCTTCAAGTGCCTCATCGGAACGCCCGGAAATTCCTTTAGTGAGCCCGACCCAAACCCGAAAACAAACGGGAGGTTGGCAGGGTGGGACAGATTCCCCCGACAGGGCGAAATCCTGCTCTCGGTTCTCGAAGTTATTCTGGTTGTCCCGGCGTCGAGGTCCGGGAGGTGATCCCGAAGTAATCGGCCAGACATCGTAGGTACTCCGGCTCCGAGTTAACATCCCGTTCCTGCCTGTGGGACCCCTCCAGGATGGTTAATTGTTTTCCACTCAGAGTGATTCTTCCGTTGGGAGTCGCCAGGCTCACCAAGCGCTTTCGGGCGAAGGGGGAGTCGGGGGAACTTTGATGATAGCCACACATCACCTGAAACTCCGTTCGCTGCCTGGGCTTCAGGCTGAAGAAAAAACGAGGTGCCCAGGGGGAGTCGGGTTCCCGAAAACAGAGGGCCAGCTCACCGTCATGGGGTTGAACCTGATACTGGAGTCCTTCGGCGGTGGCTTGATTGGCACCGTCGAGTGTCATCGGTTCCCGGCATGACCTGCCGTTCCCCACATCCACCAGGTAGTCCTGCTCAAGCCTCACCAGCAGCACCATATGATCGAACTCCGGACCGGGGGTGGAATCCAGGACCATTCGTGCAGAGAGAAAATCGACCTGGAACTCCAGGGCCTGGAGCAGATCATGGAAAAGACCGTTGCACTCGTAACAGAACCCACCCCGTTGTTCCACCACGATCTTCTGGTAGACCGCATCCGGGAAGAAGCTGATCTCCCGTCCCAGGTGAATGTCCAGATTTTCGAATGGAACCCGCAGTAGAAATGCCCTTTGCAAAGATTGGAGGGTTTCCAGGGTAGGATCGATTGGTCCCCGGTATTGAATTCGTTGTAGACAGTGCTGGACGTCCAGACCCATTCCTCCCCGTCCATTGTAAACAATTCGCCGCAGAGGATTTTATCCGGGGAAATCCACAGCCGTGAAACGGCGGAGAGGCCCTGGAAGCCGCCGGTCGCGGGGTCGGCCTTATCTTGTGCCTGGTGGCAGCAGTCCCTGAATGTTGAGTCGGATCCGGTAGAGGCCCGTACGGGCCGTCATGTAGAGGGTCTTTCCATCGGCGTCGCCCCAAGCCACGTTTGCCGGTTGCTCGGTTGGTTGAATGGTCCCGATATGCGTGCCGTCGGGAGTAAAGATCAGGACACCCCCGGGGCCGGTGCAATAGAGATTGCCCTGGGAGTCCACCTTCATGCCGTCCGCACCCCCGGCGCCCTCGATGTCGCCGGCATCGAAAAAGACACGACCGTTGCTAATGGAACCATCAGGCTGGACATCGTAGGCCATCCAGCGTTTGGAGTCGCCCACGTAGAGGGTGGTTTCATCCGGCGAGAGGGCGATGCCGTTGGGGCGGGTGAGTGCGCTTGTCAACAACTCGATCCGGCCGTCGGAGTCGAGACGATAGACGCCATTGAAATCCAGCTCCTTATCAGGTGATTCATCCTGGCCTTGCAGGCCATAGGGAGGGTCGGTGAAGTAGAGGTCCCCTGAGCTATGGAGGACCAGATCATTGGGACTGTTGAGCTTCTTCCCCTTGAACTGGTCGATGAGCAGCTCACGGTCTCCTCCGGCCAGGGGCATACGGGAAATACGGCGGTTTCCGTGTTCGGAGATGATCAGGTTGCCTTTCCCATCCACGGTGAGCCCGTTGGGGCCGATGCCGCGGGGCTCTTCGGGAGGAGGCCCTGAATAGACAGGCGTCAGAAACGGCTCGGATTTGGCGCCCGGGGTCCATTGGTCGATGGTGTCCCCGCGCACGTCGCTGAAAAGCAGATAGCCGGGATTCTCCACCCA